>JBFMCM010000161.1:0-7068 GCA_040754355.1 Chloroflexota bacterium
TAAAAACAAGCATATTACGAGATGAATATGTCAGTTGCTTTGGAGAAAAATACGTAAAACGTTTTACCAAGAAGCTGGATGAAACAGAAAGGAATGAACTTCGTAACACAGGGATGAGCATTCTAACCTCTTATGGGAATGTAATTACTTGGCGTAACCAATTTGCCCATGAAGGTCAGATACCATCAACTGTAACGTATAACGAAATCATAACCTCATATCAAGTTGGCAAAAAAGTTATAAGATGTCTTGCGGAAACAATGCAACGGTAAATAAAACGCTTTACCACATCTTATAGAAGTCATCTTCTAGGTGATATTCAAAGGGAGTATTATGTGATGAAGAATAAAAATATATGGAGGGAGCTCGCAAACCAACTTCGGCTGTTTACCTTTTTTGCTATTACTAGCTTGATAGATTCAGTTTTCCTAGCTTTATGGGTCTTTCTACAATGGTTAGTAGATGTAAAAGTCATTTCCCAATACCAATTATCAGGTATTGACGTATGGGTTCTTATTGTTTTTCAAATATTATTTGCGGTTTTTACACTGTTACCGATTACCATTTATCTATACACCGATATAAGGATAATGATACTTCAGGCAAAGAAAAGGATAGATAAAGAAGCCGGACTTGCACATCTGAGGTGAATGAGGGCAGCGATGGAAAACGAATATAAACTCCCTATTGAGCAGAAACCCCGTATTGCCATAAAAATTTATGCTGCAAGGCTTGCTGTATTCTTAGGGATTTCGCTCATGAATTTTATGGTAGTTATCTTGATGTTGTCTATAAAGCAGTCCTCTATTTTTTCGATAAGTATCTATCTCGCTCTATTAATCGGGTTTATGTTGTCAATCTACCTTTATTCATCTAATCGAAAAGTGGATAAAGGGTCGGGTCAAGATATTGACCTAAAATTATCAATTTTTGATAGGGTCTCGAATCTTGAGATGGCTGTACGACACTTTCAACAATCAGAAATGATAGATCAATATGTAATGGAATTCTTCGGTGAAGAATCGAACCTACAGATGGTAAATTCAACATGGGCGCTTCTCGAAGTCAGCAAAAGTGATGATGCAAATATTCGACGAAAAGCCGTCAAAGCATTAGGTGCGATTCGAGAACCTGTCGAGTCAGTAAGCCATCGACTTAAAGAAATCAGTCAGCTAGACGAAGATCGCAAGGTGAGACGAGAGGCATATGAAGCACTAACCAATATACAAGTGGCCCCACAAACAAAAACAGAAACTCCAGGCAAGATTATCCTCGAGTCAATTTCTTCTTCCGTTGTCAATCTCGATTATGTTATTCTATTAACACCCCTTGATAAAAATTGTAAGCTGATTGGTGAGTTATCGAACAAACTCACTAAAAGGAGCTTTGAAATATGCGTTGCGCTTGGTTGGCGATTGGAGTATATCTCAATTCAACCCGACTTGCTTGAATGGATTGTGAATGTTCCTCCGACCACATCCCCAAGTTATCTGGCACATAAAATACGGCAACACACCTCGGAAACGATCTTTGCAAATTTCCCGCATTTAGAGAAGAGTTTTCCTGAAGGTGATTTTTGGGCTCCTGGTTACCTAATCATGGGTGGCTCACAGCCTGTGCCAAACAAGTTAGCCAAAGACTTTGTTAGACGGGTTCGTATACGACAGCGTGAGAAGGACAAGTTGTTGAAACATAGCAAGGGTTGAAAGAAAGCTGATCCTAACCAGATTTTTTTACAGGATCAGTAATGGGGGTTCCCTTGACGTGGGGTCGTTTTCTCATCATAAAGCTATTCACCTCCACAAATTACAAGTTCTTATTTGACATCCCCCCTCCTTTACGCTAAACTATACGCAGAACACCCTGCAACTTGTAACAGTTCTTGCAGGAGGAGGTCCCCATGAGCGAAGCCCATCTCACCGCCCAGAGCGGTCTCGCCCCGGCCATCCAGGCCTGGGAGTATTTCCTGTACGACCAGGGGCGTTCGCCCAACACCGTCAAGGCCTTCCTCTCCGACGTCCGCCTGCTGGCCAAATACCTGCCCCCCGACCGCACGCTGGGCGCGGTCACCACCTCCGATTTGAACAACTTCCTGCACTGGCTGGAAGGCGAGCGCGGCGTCCCCTGCTCGCCCAAGAGCCTGGCGCGGCGCGCCACCTCGATCAAATCCTTCTTCCGCTGGCTGCAGAGGGGCGGGGTGCTGGTGAGCGACCCCGGCGAGAAGGTCGTCCAGCGCTCGGTGCTGAGTCCCCTGCCCGAGGTGCTGAGCGAGGCGGAGATCGAGGCCGCCCTGCTGGCCGCCGACCGCCACCGCCGCCAGTCCAAGCCGGACGCGCGTCCCTACACCCTGCTGTCGCTCCTGCTGGCCACCGGCGTCAAGAAGTCCGAGTGCCTGGGCATCCACCTCAACCACATCAGCCTGGACGACCCCGAGGGGCCGCTGGTCTTCATCCGCTACGCCAGCCCGTCCAACCGCTACAAGGAACGCAAACTGACCCTGCCCGAGGACTGGGTGCCGGCTTTCGAGGAGTACCTGGTCCAGTACAACCCGCCCGACCGGCTCTTCCCCTGGTCGCCGCGCCGCCTCGAGTACCTGCTGGAGGACATCGGCAACGAGGCCGGCCTGCCCAAGCACCTGTCCTTCGACATGTGCCGCTGGACGTCCGTCCTGCAGGATTACGTCAACAACGTGGAGCACGAAAAGATCCGCCAGAAACTGGGGGTCTCGAAGATCCAGTGGCGCGAGATCAATATGAAACTAAGGCAACTGGCGGGGGGATAACCCAAAAGGGCGGACGGCGTCCGCCCCCACGAATGCGTCATTCCCCTACGGGGACGATGTGCGAGCCCCGCATCTTTCGTAGGGGCGCAATATATTGCGCCCGGCGGGGCAAAGCAATCTCCTTGTCTGCGAGGGGATTGCGTCCCTTCGACAAGACTTCGACTACTCAACCCTCCTCGCACTGACACCTGTATTTTGCAAAACCAACTTCACCAGCCTCTTCGTCTTTTCGGTGACCCGGAACGGGTGTGCGGGACGGAATCCCGGCACCCAGACGATTTCCTCCCCTGCGCAGACCAGCGGCCATTTCGCCCGCGCCCGGCGCGGCAGTTTGACGTTGACGAAGAAATCGGACAACTTGACCGTCCCCTCTTCCATGCCCAGCGGTTGGAAGCGGTCCCCCTCCCGCCGCGGCCGGACCTTGAGCCCGCCTCCCGTCAAATCAGCATCCAGCCAGACAGACCAGTTACCTGCCCTGAGCGGAGTCGAAGGGTCGGTGAATAGTGAATAGTTATCAGTGTTCAGGGGAAGGTGTTCGACGGTCAGCCTCCAGTCATTGCTCAACTCTAACTGATCACTGACAACTGATAACTGCTCACTGATTTGCGGCCAGTGTGCAAAGGGCAAATCCGCCTCGTACGCAGCCAGGTAGACCTTCCCGGCCTCGGCAAATAAATACAGACCATTGGCAAAGTCCACCCGCTTGCCGCCTGGATTCTCGACGAAGACCGCCCCGCGTTCGAGCGCCTCGAAGCCGAAGTCGCGGCTCTCCGGGCGCAGCGTTTCCCCGGCACGCCGCAGCAGGTTGCGCCGCAGGCCGGGTGCCAGCGCGGCCAATTTAGGCAGGTCGAAGACCATCCAGCCCTCCCCCTGCCCGGACAGAGCGTCCTCCCAGGCCTTATCCAACACCTCCTGCAAGGCGGCGTAATCGCCCTGCAAGGCTTCCGCCGTTCGGACGAGGGCCGCCTTGAAGCGCGGGTTGTATTTCTCCAGTTCAGGGATAAGCGTGAGCCGCAGGCGGTTGCGGAAGTAGGTTTCGTCCATGTTGGAGGCGTCTACATTTGGTTCCAGTCCGTGCTCGCGGCAGTACATTTCGGTATCCGTCCGCCAGAGGGCGAGCAGCGGGCGGACGAGGGGAATTTCGGCGTCGAAGACCGGCAGCCGCGTGCGATACTCCATCCCTTTCAGCCCGGCCAGCCCGGCGCCGCGCAGGAAGTGCATCAGAACCGTCTCGGCCTGGTCGTCGGCGGTGTGACCGACGGCCACCGCCTGGGCGCGATGCGTGCGCGCCGCGGTGAACAGGAAGCGGTAGCGCAGCGTCCGGGCGGCCTCCTCGAGGGAGAGTCCGCGCTGATCGGCCCAGGCGCGTACGTCGGCCGAGTCGATGACGAAAGGCAGGCCCAGGGTCCGCGCCCGCTCGGCCACAGCCGCAGATTCGAGGTCCGCTTCGGGGCGCAGTTTGTGGTTGAAGTGCGCCACGATGACCGGGTACCCGGCCTCGTGCAGCACCCCCAGCAGGCACAGGCTGTCCGCCCCGCCGGAGACGCCCGCCAGCACCGGGAGGGCCGGGTCCAGTTTGCAGCGCGTCCGTAAAATCCTTCCCCAATCCATCGAGGTCATAGGCTTATTAAACCACAACTTCCCCCATTAAAGAGATCACCGGGCACGAGGCCCGGTGATCAGGGGGAGGGGACACCACCGATCCGGCCGGCATGGGGGGGACATGCAGGCCACGATGGTTGACACCTGGGATACCAGTAAAAGGAGGACAGGTGTCTTACAGATATATTACACCAAAAATATCCGAATTGCATTAAATAAAAATAAGAATTCGCGTTGTTTGGGTTGAGGACGTTGCGAGGTTTCGATACGGCAAAGACCGCCTACTCAACCGCCGCAACTTCTTACTCGACTGGGTCAGAATATATAAAAGTCTCTATCCTTTTCTGGTTTTGAAGAGGCTGAGCCATTCGTCCACCTCCCCCGGCTCGAGGCCGGTCTCACGCTTGGGCTGTGCGGTTTGCACACCAAGAGCCGACACCTGGCGGGCAAATTCCTCGGACGAAAGCACTGTGGCATGCGCGGCGCTCCCGGCCGCCTGGACGCGCCGGTCGGAACTGACCACCGTCCAGTTGCGGGTCTGCTTGCCCAGCCGCTTCAGCCGGGCCTCGATGGCCGCGTCCGCGCTGGAGCCGAGGCGGGCGAAGTGGGCAATCACCGCGCCGGATTTGCGCTCCGGCGGGTAGCCCGGCGGCGCGCCGTCGAAATAGACCTCGGCCTGGGCGCGGCGGGCGCGGCAGAAATCCTGTAGCCGGGTGATGAGGGCCTCTTCGTCGTCGAGGGAATCCAGCCGCAGGCCGAGTTTGGGGATCAGGTTGTGGCCGTCAATCAGGTAGGGCATAGTTCTTGCGATGTGGAGATTCTATCACTTCCGTATTACTTCCGCGTCTTTGTATTTTTCCGGAAAGTCGGCTGGCAGTTGGATCTCCAGGTCAACCTTTTCCACCAGGCCATTGAACGGATTGCTGGACATGCGCTGGACGATCTGGACGCCCTCGGTGGACAGTCCGCGCTGCTGGCAGAAGCCCAGCACGTAGATCCCGGCGCAGGTGCCGATGGAGGCCAGGAAGGTGGCAAACGGCGTGGGCGCGGAGGCCTCGGGCGGCTGGTCGGTGTGGACGGTGAAGGGACCGAAGTGGGCGTCCACGCGCTGGCCGCCGGGGAAGTTGATTAACATTTCCATAAAAACATCTCCTTAGTTTTATTTCTGGCCACCTGACAGTTTGTTTCAAGGGCAGTTCGTTGGTCGAGCGTTGCATCGAGCCTGTCGAGATGTAGGCGGTGGTTTTCCGCCGTATCGAGACCAACAGGAACAAGAAAACGCTCAAAATGTGGTCTCGATACGCCCTTCGCTATCGCTCCGGGCTACTCGACCACCACTTGCCAGAAAATGTCAGGGGGTTAGTTTTATTTCTCTTTTTAATTACGAGGAGGGTTGAGTAGCCGTGTCGGTCGAGCCTGTCGAGACCCGGCGTATCGAAACCCGACGCTTGCTCTGAGCCGCTGGGCTGAGCCTGTCGAAGCCTTGTCGAAGGGAAGCAATCCCCTCGTGGGTCAGGAGATTGCTTCGCCCCGCCGGGCGCAATATATTGCGCCCCTACGAAAGATGCGGGGCTCGCAACGACACAAGGTATATTTTCCTTGAAGCAAGTCAAACCCACCGCATTAGATGATTCGCCCTGGAAAAAGTTGCTTAAACGCCACGCAGGACAGCACTCGGGATGCCGTCCTGCGGGCTCGGGGGAAACGTGATATCCTCCTCTCAATCGGCGGGAACTGGTTCGACTGTCTCCGCCGGTTTCGACTTCCAGAAGAACTTCCAGTACAGGAATACAGACAGGGTGTAGATGACGATCACGGACAGGTAGACCGGTGCGAAGCCGTATTCGACCTGCAGCCAGCCGCTGACCGATGGGCTGAAGGCCCAGCCGAAGTTCCAGGCCATGCTGGTCAGGCTGGCCACCATGGCGCGCGACTTGGGCTCGACGTTCTCCATCACGAAAGCATTGTAGACCGGTCCACCCATATTCATCAAAGTCAGCCGCACGTAATGCCCCAGGGCGCTCATCCAGAACCAGGGGGCGAAGCCGAGTACGACCAGGAACGGGATGGACAGTCCCTGGGTGATGACCACCAGTTGGATCTTGCCGATGCGTTCGGCAATCGGCGGGGCGATGATGAGGCCCACGCCCATGGCCAGCGCGCCCCAGGCCAGCACGTTGCCGATGACCGGGTCGGGCTGGTTGTATACCACCCGGAAGAAGACGTTCATGAAGGGCATGAACAGGCCCGCCCCGATGGAGGTGATCAGCATCGGCAGGACCATCTTGCCGATCGTGCCGCTGTGTTTGATGGCGTAGCCGATGGGCGCAAAGAGCGACTGGTCTTTGGCAGCCAGGCGCGGGGTCCGCAGCGCCAGCAGGGGCAGCAGGGACAGGGCTGATACGGCCGCGATGATGCCCAGCGCTCCGGCGTAGGCGGTGCTGCTGGTGGACTCCACGCCGCGCGCCTGCCCGATCCAGGTCGGCAGGTAGCCGCCGATCGAGTTGCCCACGAAGGAGGCGGTCATCATCAGTCCCTGGCTGAGGCTGAAGAGGTAGGTGCGCTCCTCCGTGCCGCTGTTCTCGAGCAGGAAGGGGGCCATCGTCACCATCGCGAGGCTTTGCGCCGCGCCCATCACCACCGCCATGGCATAGAACATCCCGGCCGAAGGCCACAGTACCATA
>JBFMCM010000161.1:7078-9539 GCA_040754355.1 Chloroflexota bacterium
CGAGGTCAGCAGGCCACCCAGCAGGAGCGAGGTCTTGCGCCCCAGGGTATCGGCCAGGTAACCCATCGGCAAGGCCAGCACCAGCGCGGTGGTGCTGTTGATGGTGATGATGTGGCCGATGATGCTTTCATCCAGTTCGAGGCTGAGGGCGTAGAAATTGAACAGCAGGCGATACACGCCAAAGGCCGCGCCGCTGACGATGGCGCTTGCCAGGTAGAGGCGGGCATTGCGCGAGAATTGACCGATGCGAATCAGGTAGATTTTGATGACGTTAGACATGAATGTTCAAAAATTCCTGTAAAGAATTTTGGATGGCCTGCAGGGCCTCCAGCCGCGCCGCGTAGCGTTTCTCCATGCTTTCGCTCACGGTCACTTGCACCAGGCCGGCAAAACGCAGCACGCGCAGGTGATGAATGATGGTCGGCGGGCGCAGGCGCAGGCGGCGCGCCAGTTCGGAGGGTGAAAGCGGCCCGTCCGAAAGGTAGCGCAGGATGCGCAGACGGGTGGGGTCGCCAAGAGACTTGAGGGCGATGACCAGCGTTTCGGGGGCTTCGGCTCCTACGGCTCCGCTCTGGACCTCGGGCCGGACTCCGAAAGCCATCAGCATTTTTTCGTGCCCGGGCCGCGCCAGGAAGACCAGCGGGGCTACCCACCAGGTGGGCAGCAGGGTCAGGTCGGTGAGCGTCTCCAGGCCTTCCAGCCGGACGCCGCGCGACAGCCGTTCGACCAGTTCGCCCGGCTGGAGCGCCGGAGCCATGGACTGCGCTTTAGCAAGGCCGGATTCGAGCGCCGGGCGGATGCGCGCCTCTTCTTCGGCAAAATAGACTTGGTAATATTCCTGAAGCGCGGCGAGGTACTTTTCTCCGTTGTCGGCCAGGGCCGTCCAGGCCATTAGCAGGTTGTCGAAACCTGCCGGGGACGGTCCGGGACCGTGACCATGCAGCGAGATGATTTTCAATTTGTCCTCGGGCGTCCACATCCCGCGGTCGGCGACGGTCTTCAGCAGGCGGCGGGCTTCATCGGGGAGTTCGGAGGGCAGGGTGAGCGCCGGGAGGCGGTCGGCAGGCGCCAGGTCCGCGGCCGCACGGAGGGCAGTGAGGGCGTCACGAGGGGCAGGCAGGCGGCTGATCCACTCCAGTGGGACGCCGGAAAAGGAGAAGATACGTTCCAACGTTTCGCGGTTGGGGCTGGAAACCCGCTGGCGAACGCCGGCCGCCCAGGCCGGGCGCACGCCAAAGTCCGCCGCGTGGTGCAGGACGAACAGGCTGAGGAAGAAGTCTCCGGCTGTGCCGGAAACCCAATGAATGCTGGTCATATTAGATTATTATCTAATGCATTAGATAATAATCTAATGAACTTTTTCTGTCAAGAGCGCCTATGAAACGGCGGAGATTTCTTGTGAGTCGCCGTAAGGGATCTATCCTTCATCCACTCCCACCGTATTCTCGTCTATAATCACTGCATGCGCCTGAAATCCACGCGCCCACTCGTGCTGGCAGCCTTTCTTATGGTGCTCGGCGTCCTTTCGTGCAGCCTGCCCCTGGCGACACAAACCCCGCCCGACACGGCCCCGACCCTGGCAAGCCTGTTGACGCTGGCGGCTGGCTTGCCCACGTACAGCCCTGCGGTAGGGACGGCACAAACGCTTATCCCCTCGCCTTCTCTGTCAGTGACCCTGGCACCCAGCCCCACACGGATGCCGCCCGCTTTCAGCGGGAAGCCGCCGGGAGGGAAAATCGTCTTCACCTGTTCATTCGAGGGTTTCGACCAGATTTGTCTGATGGATGCCGACGGCAGCGACTTGGTGCGGCTGAGGGACGTCCCGGCAACTGAGTTCTATCCCGCTCTGACCCCGGATGGTGGGCAGATCCTCTTTTCCTCGGCGCGCGACGGCGTTTTCCAGATCTACAGCATGGACACCGACGGCGGCAACCTGGTGCGCCTGACCGAGGGGCTGGGGATGCTGTATGCCCCGGAACTCTCTCCGGACGGCGAGTTGATCATCTTCACGGTCGAGACCGGGGGTCGTCAGAACATTTGGGTGATGGACCGCAACGGGTCGAATCCCCACCCGCTGACCGACACGGCCGGCAACGGCGACCCGACCTGGTCGCCGGATGGCAGCCGGATTGCCTTTGTCTCCAACCGGACGGGGGTGAACCAGTTGTGGGTCATGGAGCGTGACGGTTCGAACCCCCGCCAGGTAACCGACCTGCCTTACATGGGCGGTCGCAGCAGTTGGTCGCCGGACGGCACCCGCCTGGCTTTCTATGCCGGTCCAGTCACGGCGCACCAAATCTACACCATCGGGGTGAACGGCGAGGACCTGTGGCAGTTGACCGATCAGGGGGATAACCTGGGCCCGTGCTTCTCTCCCGACGGCGAGTGGATCACCTTCACCTCGTTCCGCGATTGGAACAACGAGATCTACATCATGCACACGGACGGCAGCGAGCAGACC
>JBFMCM010000162.1:0-12360 GCA_040754355.1 Chloroflexota bacterium
CTTCCCGTCCGGCTCCTGGGAGATCTGAATTTCCGTGCGTTCATTGTCCCCACTGTCGGCATGTTTGACAGCCTCGACGTGAATAACGCCATCCTCCCCGGCGCGGATTTCGGTGGAGCCGCGGATGTTGCTGACTTCCAGCCGGGCCGCCCCGGAGATCTGGAAGGTTTGCTCGATTTTTTCGGATGACATGGCATTCACTCCACGAAAATTTCCACATGTTCGCCGTCTTCGTCGTCAGTGGCGTCAATGATCTTGCCGGTCATGCCGGAGCGCAAAGCGTTCATCAGTTGGTCCATGTTAACGCCGTCAATTTCTGGGGCAAAGTGCGCTCCAATTTTCATCCCGGCGTCCATCAAGGCCAGCGGGATCTGCACCGTGGCCTTCGCGCGGCCGGTATGCAGGTCGGTGACGCGCACGCGCAGCCATTTCGCTCCGCTAGCACCCAGACCTGGAATCCCCGGCGCGGTTTTTCGTCCCAAGGCGGAAAGCAACTGGGCGCCCTCCTCCGGGCTCAATTTACCCTCTTCGATCATTTTCAGGATTTTCATGCGTTCTTCCATGGTAGCCATATGGGCCTCCTTCCAAACCAAGACAATGATTATGACTTTTCTTGAACCGGTTGGCTGCTTGCACCGTTGCCATTCTTGGGCAGTTTGAATTTCAGCCACACCGGGATAATGGACAGGAATACCACCCCGACCGTGATCAGGAAGGGGAAGCGCGGGCTGACGCCTTCCCACAACTGCGCCCCGATCCAGGGCGCCGGCAATGAAATCAGTCCCAGGCTTGTGCTGAACAAGCCAAAGGCCGTGCCGCGCAGTTTTTCGGGGACCGCCTTGCTGATGAGCGACTGGTAGGCAGGCTGCAACAGCCCGACGCCTGCCCCCGCCAGCGCCCAGCCAGCCATGAACAACCAGAAGGCGCCATAAGGCAGGAAGACCAGCATGGCCAGCGAAATGCCGACCAGGACAAATCCCAGGGCAATCCCAACCCGCTCGCCGACCTTGTCTGCCAGGATGCCAGCGGGAATCACGGTCAACATCAGGAACAGCCCGAAGACGCTGCTCGTCAGCCCGATCTGCTGCAGGCTCAACCCGCCGTAATCCTGCATGTAGACCGAGAACAGGTTCATCGAAAGGGCAAAGGACATGTCGCGTACGCCGTCGGTGATCAGGATCCAGGTCACGACGCCGCCCGCAACGAGCAGGCCGAACATGGCGCCCAGGTTGGATTTCAGTCCGGCGAAGGTGAGTTTGTCCGCTTTCTTGCCGCCGTTCTTGCCGACCGCCCGCGCCATGCTGACCCGGATGACGGTCGCGGCGATGTACAACATCCCGGCAATGAGCAGCATAAACCTGAAGCCGCGGATTTCAGCCAGCCAGCCGCCCAGGGCCGGACCGATGAGGCCGACGACCCCGAACAATGCCTGCGTGACGCCGAACATCCTGGCGCGGTTCTCCTCGCTGGACTGCTCGGCAATGAAGGCGTCGAAACTGGGGCCAACCAATGCCCCGGTAACGGCAGCGAAGGCCGATGCCAGCAGCAGCCATTCCCAGGTGGGGGCCAGCACGAGAGCCACATAGGTGAAAATCCCCACCACGCTGCCGATGGCAATGGCCCGCAGGCGGCCCAGGGTATCCGAGATCCAGCCGCCCAGGATCTGCAGGACGAGCGGGATAATAGACGAAATGGTAAAGAACAGGCCAATCTGGCCAACCGAGGCACCCAGGTCGCGCACGTACAGCGACATCAGCGGCCCGTACATGTTGCCGCCGATGTTGGCCAGGATCATGGCCAGCAGGAACAGCAGGATCGTGCCGGTCAGCATCGGCTTCTTTTTCACCGCCACAGACGGCGCGGCGGTTTCGGGAGTCACTTCCATGCGATTATCCAATATAAACCTTGACGCGCTCGCCGTCATCGCCCTCATCCACGTTGACGATCAGCGGTTCATCGCCGGATAAACCGGCCTCGATCACCTGGATGACCTCATCCACGTTGGTATGCTTCAAATCGTCAATCTTGTGGCCGAATGTGCGCAGGAACCAGGCCGTCAATTTCAGCGGCAGAGGAAACCCCAAGAAGATGCGCTGGGGCTTTTCGCCGGGCTTCTGCTGGACATCCACGAAGATCCAGCGCGCCCGGCGCGAACCGATCGCTGCGGCAATGACCAGCACACCCAGCAGGAGCGGCGCAATCAGGCAGTAGAACCAGAAATTCATGTGGCCGGCCTGCATCAATCCGTACATCCCCGCCGCGCTCAGAACGATGACGCCGACTCCGATCCACAGCGGAACCTGCCAGAAACGCCGGGCGATGGACTTGATGCGGGCGATCTTCGGATCCGCCTCCATGCCGGAAGTTTCGGCGTGCGGTTCGGACCCGGCGCCGGCCGCGGTTTCGGAAGCCGGAGTCTCGTCCTCTGGCATTTCCTGGTCGAGCACCTGCATCAGTTTCAGGCCCTCCTCCGGCGAGATTTTTCCTTCCTCGATCATCTTCAGAACTTGCTCACGTTCCTTGTCTGTCATTTCAGCCTCCTGTACCCTTGTTCCCCGGCCCCTCCCTCGGGAAGAGGGGCGCAGGGACAAGGTGGGAAACGGCCGCGTTTATTTTCCTTCCAACGCGGCCAGCAGTTTTTCGGCGTCTTCGAGGGTGATCTTCTTCTCCTGCAGCATGCGCAGGATGGCAAGCCGTTCTTCATCCGCGGGCGGAGTCCCGGTCTCGGCCGGACCGTGAGGCGTCAGGTCCCATTCCCAGCGGCCAATATTCATATTCACATGAGCGCCGCGCCGGGCGCGCACTTCGGCCGCCCGGGCTTTCGCCTCGGCGCGCCGCATGGCAGCCTCGACCTTGACCTCAGCCCGTCGTCCCAGGGACTCGGCGCGGCGGCTGGCATCCTGGATGCGGGATTGCGCCCGTTCCATGGCGGCCTGCACGCGGCGGTTGATGCGCTCGGAGAAATCGGGCGGCAGGGGCGGGATGGGAGGGATGCCCCAACTGCCGCTGTCGGCCATGTCCACGCCAAAATCGGCCGCCGATTCCCAGGCCCCGGCCTGGCTGGTGACCAGCAGGTCGTCGCCGGAGGTCAGGTACATCTTGGCGATGTTTTCGTCGGCGTTGCCGATGGTGATATCGTAGGCAGCCGAATCGCCCGGGAATTCCACGCCAGGGATGTCCACCTGGACGTTTTCCGCGTTCCCGCCGACGAGGTGCAATTCCACATTGACTTCGGACGGCAGGCGGACGATGATGTCATCGCCGGCGGTGGCCGTGTAGGTGTGGCCGGGGATCGGCTCCACGTAGAGCGCCACGTCCGCCCCGGCGGTGACGTTCACGCTGCCGCGCACGTTGCGCAGGTACAGGTCCGAGCCAACATTCTGGAGGGCGACTTCGCCGTTCACATCGCGGATGGAGGCATCGCCACCGATGGTTTCTATGGCGCAGGGACCGTTGCCGACGCGCAGGGTGAAGTCACCGGAGATGGATTTGGCCGTCACCGCGCCCACATTCCGCAGGGAGGCGTCCCTTGAAATAGTCTCCAGGTTCACGGGGCCGACGTCGTGCATGGTCAGGTCACCGGCTACGGGTCCGATTCGCAGCGGACCGTGCAAGGCTTGCAGGGAGGCGTCGCCAGATACTCCTTCGATCTCGAGACTGGCCTGGTGGGGCACATACAGGATGAGGTCCTCATCACAGGATACACGCGCCTCGCTGTTGTCGCTGGTCAGATGCAGTTCGTCGCCGTCGGTTTTGACCATGATTTCGAGGCGTTCCCAGCCGGCCACGCGCAGGTCGCCGGGGATGGAATCAACTTTCACGCGTACATCCTGTGCAGCAGAGATGGTTTGCTGTTGCATGGTCTACTCCTCTCCGTGCAGGAGGCGCATGGCCTCCTCTGCGGAAATATTGCCGGAATCGAGTTTCTCCAGGACTTCGCGGCGTTTTTCGTCCGGCACGTCCACGGTTTCATCCTTGCCGGGTTCGTAGCCCAGGGCGCGGATGATCTCGTGCAGACGGTTGCGCAGGGTGGGGTACGAGAGCCCCATTTCGTCGGCCATGCGGTTCATCTTGCCTTCCACGCGCACAAACGTTTCGATGAAATCCAATTGTTCGGGGGTGAGACCGGCAAAAGCGCCATTGGCGAAACGGCCCTCAATGGTAGTATCGCAAGTGTCGCAGTGCAGGCGGGTGACGGTCAAATCGCCCTCGCAGACAGGACATTTGCTAAGCGCAGTTTTCATGATTATTTTTCCGCCACGGTCGTGAAGGTCAGGGCATGATGCAGGGTGTCCATGGCGTTCTCCTTTCGGTCTAAAGCAGCACGTAAATCTATTTGAAATTATACAACATAATTTTGAATTGTCAATATTCTATATTCAAATATATTCAAATTGACTTCAAGATTATTTATATCCATGCAACAAGCCGTGGCACACAGGGTCAGAAAGTTTCCAAAACAAGGCTTTTAGGCTAAAATCAGGGCAATTTCAACCTCCTGGAGGCAGCATGATTCGCATCCTTTATTATTCCAAGCGTTCCGGCCTACAGATGAACTATCCGCTCAAACAGGTGAAACATGCCCTGCGCGATAAAAAAGGTTTGTTGTGGGTGGACTTCGACGGCGAGCCGGATGCGAACTGCGAGCCGGTTTTGCGCGACACTTTCGGCTTCCACCCCCTGGCTGTGGACGACGCCCTGCAGGAGACGCACGTCCCCAAGGTGGACGACTGGGGGGATTATTTATACATCGTCTTGAGCGCCCTCGACTACGGCGAACCGCTGGGTGACAATTCCCTCCATGCCAATGAATTGGATATCTTCCTCGGCGGGAATTATGTGGTGACGCACCACGATGAACCCGTCCCTGGCCTCGACCAGGTCTGGGAGGCCTGCCGCCGGGACCTGCGTCACACCCAGAGCGGGGCCGATCATTTACTCTATAAAATCACGGATTATATCGTGGCTGCTTACATGCCTATCGTGGAAAAGATTGACAAAGATATAGACGACTTGGAAGACCAGATCTTCGATAGACCTGACCCCAAGACCATCGAAGCGCTTTTTGCCCTCAAGCGGACGCTGCTGGCCATGCGCCGCGTCATCACCCCGCAGCGCGAGGTGCTCAACAAACTGGCACGCGACGACTACCGCGTGATAGACCCGAACGACCGCGTCTTCTTCCGGGATGTGTACGATCACCTCGTCCGCTTGCACGACCTGAACGAATCCATGCGCGACCTGGTCGGCGGCGCGCTGGACACCTATCTCTCGGTCATCAACAACCGCATGAACGAGGTCATGAAAACATTGACCATCATCACCACGCTTTTCATGCCGCTCACCTTCGTGGTCGGCTTTTTCGGGATGAACTTTTTCCTGCCGGATGTGCCTATTACGGAATGGATGACACACCCGGTCTTTTACATCGTGCTAATTCTAATGCTCATCCTCCCGGTCAGTATGTATTTGTGGATGCGCCGCCGGACCTGGGTGTAGGCCGCTGCCATCTCGACGTTTTTGCCGCCGGAGCGATGTTCCGGCGGCTTTTATTTTGGGAAAACTCGACCTTGACACAGAACGTATGTTCGTGTATTATATTATTAGCACAAATGAGCGATAATGCTTGGAAAGGACAGAACCTATGATGGTCCGAACCCGCAAAGGAATGACAGAACGCCACCAGAAAATCATGGATTTCATCGTCCAGCGTTACGATGAAGGCTTTCCCCCGTCCATCCGCGAAATCGGCGAGGCGGCCGACATTTCGTCCACCTCGGTCGTGACATACTATCTCAAACAATTGACGGAAATGGGCTTGATCGAGCGCGATCCGAAGTTTTCGCGCGCCGTGCGTCCCACTCACGTCAACAGCAAGGACCTGTTCCGTATCCCCATCCTCGGCCCGATCGCCGCCGGCCTCCCCATCCTGGTGCCGGACCCGCAAAAGGCTTATATCGGCGATGAAATCAACGGCGTGGACGTGGCGCGCAGTCTCCTGCCGGAGCGCGAAAAGGCCAGGGAACTTTTTGCCCTCAAAGTACAGGGAGATTCGATGATAGATGCCATGATTAACGACGGCGACATCGTCATCCTGAAAAGCACCCTCGAAGCCCGCAACGGTGACATGGTGGCGGTCTGGCTCCCGGCGCGCGACGAAACCACACTCAAATATTTCTACAAGGAAAAGGAACGCTACCGCCTCCAGCCGGCCAATCCCACCATGAAGCCGATTTTTGTCGGAAAAGACGAACCGCTGGAAATCAAAGGCAAAGTGGTGATGGTCATCCGCAAACTGGAAACCACAGCCGCCTGATGCCTCTCCCCCATAAAAATCAGCCTCCGCATTTCTGCGGAGGCTGTTGATTATTCCTTCCTGGCTGACTTGACGGGCGGACGTTTCTGTTCCAGCACCATCAGCCCGTTGCGCGCCTGGTTGAGGACGCGTTCCAGTTCAGCCACCAGGCTGGCAAGGGTGTCATGAGAATATTGGTCTGCGCCAAGTTTGATGTCGTCGGCCTCGGCCTTGGACTGGTCTATGATCTGGGCGGCGCGGCGCTGGGCGTCCACCACCAGGGCCTCCTTCTCGACCAGTTCGGCGGCTTTCTGGCGCGCCAGTTCCAGGGTCCGGTTGGCTTCTTCCTGCGCTTGGGCCAGGATGCGGTCCTTCTGGGCATACAACTGCTGGGCTTTTTTGACCTCTTCCGGGATGGCAATCCGCATCTGGTCAATGATGTCCAGGAATTTGTCCTCGTCAACGATGACACTGTGGGTCAGCCAAATGGGGCGGCTTTGGTTGAAGAGTTCTTCCAGGCGATCTACGAGTTGCAGGATGTCCATAGGTGCCTCCACAGGCGCACACTAATTATACTTTAATCCCGAATGGACGTAATCAACTGCTGTTCGCTCAACCCGGCTACTTTGACTTTCAGGGCCGCATTGACATCCGGCGGGACCATACTGGACACATCGCCGCCCAGTGAAATGATTTCCTTCACAGTACTGGCAGACAGGAAGGTATGTTCCTCATCGGTGATGAAAGCCACGACTTCGATATCGGGAGCCAGCCGGTGATTCGCCAGTGCCATGCGGAATTCGAATTCGAAATCCGAAAATACGCGCAGGCCGCGCACCACCACCTGGGCCTGGATCTGGCGGGCGAAGTTGACCGTCAGGCCGTTGTAGCCAACGACCCGGATCTTCGGTTCGTCCTTCAGCGCCCCTTTCACCAGCGACAGGCGTTCCTCGGGCGAGAACATCAGGCTCTTGAGCGGGCGGTCGTACACGCCGATGACCAGTTCATCGAACAGGCGCGCGGCGCGCTTGGCAATGTCAACGTGGCCATAGTGGATGGGATCGAACGTTCCGGGAAATAATGCGCGAACCATGTTCCTCCTAGTGGGAGTGCGGACTTCGGTCCGCCATTGATTTGCTAGAAATTGCAGACTGATGGTTTTTGATTTATTGTTCGGGTAATCCCACCGCTCCCGGCGGCGTCCCCGCCGCCGAGGCCTGCCCTGAGTTGTCGAAGGGACGGCGGCTTGAGCATAAAAATCATTACCCGTTTTATTTGTCAAAAAACATAAGTCTGCACTCCTATGCTGAGATTAACTCACATCTCCCCGGCCGGCGCTCCAGAAACGGGTGAGGGCCTCGGCAAGGAGGCTGTGTTCCGGGTCTTTCAGGTCCGCGTCGCGGGCAAAGAGGGCCTGGGCCTGGTCGCGGGCTTTTTCGATCAGCGGCACATCGCTCAATGAGGCCATCTTGAGGGAGGCAGCAAAACCGGCCTGGCGGGTTCCCAGGAACTCGCCGGGACCGCGCTGCTGCAGGTCGCGTTCGGCCAGCACGAAGCCATCGTTGGACTCCGCCATGGCCTGCAGGCGGTCGTTTTCCGCAGCGTCTTCATGGTCGGGAATGAGCAGGCAATAGGACTGGGCCTCGCCGCGCCCGACGCGTCCGCGCAACTGATGAAGTTGGGCCAGGCCGAAACGGTTGGCGCCTTCGACCAGCATGACGGTGGCATTCGGCACGTCCACGCCGACCTCGACGACCGTAGTCGAGACCAGGACATCGTACTGCCGGTCGCGGAAGGCCAGCATGACGGCATCCTTCTCGTCGGGTTTCATACGCCCGTGCAGGAGACCCAGTTTCAGGTCAGAGAAGACTTCCTTCTGCAGGCGGTCATGTTCCTGGGTGGCAGCCAGGAGTTCGCCATTGGCAGTTTCCTCCACCAGCGGATAGATGACGAAAGCCTGGTATCCGCTCTTGACCTGGCTGCGCACCAGGCTGTAGGCGCGCTCGCGTTCGTTCGGCCTCAGGATGTGGGTCGGGATGACCTGGCGGCCGGGCGGCAGTTCGTCCATCACCGAGAGGTCGAGGTCGCCGTAAAGGGTGAGGGCCAGCGAGCGCGGGATGGGGGTGGCGGTCATCACCAGGAGGTGTGGATTCGTCCCCTTCGAGCGCAGGGCGGCGCGCTGCTCCACCCCGAAGCGGTGCTGCTCGTCCACGACGATGAACTGCAGGTCGGAAAAACCCACCGGATCTTCGATCAGCGCGTGGGTGCCGATGACGATCTTGACCTCGCCGCCGGCCAAGCCGGTGCGGATTTCTTCTTTCTCCTTCTCAGGTGTATCGCCCACCAGCAGGCGGATCTGCCCCGGCTGGAGCAAGCCGCCTTCACTCGAAAGAACATTCAGGAAGGTCCTGTAATGCTGCTCGGCCAGGATGGAGGTGGGCGCCATGATGGCTGCCTGCGCCCCGCCCGCGTTGACCATGGCGGCCGCCAGCGCGGCCACGATGGTCTTGCCGGAGCCGACGTCGCCCTGCAAAAGGCGGTTCATCGGCTGGCCGGATTTCAGGTCCCGGCGGATGTCGTCCAGGGCGCGCTGCTGGGCCTGGGTGAGGGCAAAGGGCAGGGCGGAAAGACGATCCGCCAGCCAGTCGTCCGTCACCTCGAAGAGGCGCCCGGCGGCAGACTGCCAGTCGCGCCGCTGGCGCAGGACGCCCATTTGAAGGAAGAAAATTTCGTCGAAAGCCAGCCGTTCGCGGGCGGCCTTCAGTTTCTCCTGGGAGGCCGGCCAGTGGATTTGCAGCAGGGCAGTTCCCAGGTCTGGCAGGGCCGCGGCGGTGCGCACAGCCTCCGGCAGGTGGTCGGTCAGTTTCGGCGCCCAGTAGGTCACCACCTGGTGCATCAACTTGCGCAGCCATTTCTGGGTCACGTTCTGCGTCAGCGGGTAGACCGGCACGATGCGGTTGGTGTGCAGGTTCTCGGTTTCCACCGGTTCCCAGTCGGGGCTGTTCATTACCATGCGCCCCAGGTATTGCTCCACCTTGCCCGAGACGGAGACGGCCTCGCCCTCCTTGATGCGGTTGACCAGCCAGGGCTGGTTGAAGAAGGTCAGGCGCAGGCCGCCGGTGCCGTCGTTGATGACCGCCTCGAAAATGTGCATCCTGCCGCCGCGCGTCTGGCGCGCCTCGGTGAAGGTGACTGTGCCGATGACCGTCACCTGTTGGCCGTAGAAGAGGTCGCGGATGGGTTTGAGGGCCGAGTAATCGTCGTAGCGGCGCGGGAAGTTGTAGAGCATGTCGCCCAGGGTGTGCAGGCCGATGCGGGTCAGCATGGCGGCGTGACGCGGGCCGACGCCGGAGAGGACGGTCAGCGAGGCGTTCAGCGCGATGGGACGTTTGCTGGTGACCCCTCCGGGACGGCTCTCGGCGCGTCCGGGCCTGGGCTGGGCCGGGCGGGGAGCGGGCGGACGCGGACCCTTCGACTGGCTCAGGGCGACGCCGGCATCCTGCCGCGCCTCCGGCGGCATTTCCACAGCCGGGGCCTGCCCGCCCTTCTGCGCCTGCGGCCTGGCGGCGCGCACCGGGGCCGGTTTCTTCGCCGCGGCTTCCGGCACCTGGGACTGGATCTGCTTCCAGAGCGACTTCAGGGCTTCGGCGCGCCCCTCGGGAGCCTGGTCGGCGTAACCAGTCAGGGTGGCAGCGGTGGCCTGGACGAGGTCCTCCGGCAACTGGTCGAGGCGGGCTTCACCCTCCCAAAAGTTCAATATGTTGGCCAACCCGCCGATGACGGCGGTGTTGGCGTAACCGTTTTCATGTTCGAGACGGAAGAATTTGCGCAGTTTTTCGAGGGAAGATTGCATGCGAGTATTTTACCGCAGAAAGCCGGTTTCTCTGGAAAACGCCAACATGCGGGAGTGGCTATCATAATAGGCTAAAAGAACTCCACCACTGAGACACGGAGTTCACAGAGTTTCAGAAGGACATCTCTCCGTGTTCTCGGTGTCTCCGTGGTGAAAGGAAGCGGCTAGCCTACAAGATTATCCACTTCCATACATGCCGACGCTCGATGAGAATTTCACCGTCGAAGCGGCGCGCGCCAGTTGAATTGTGTAAACGAAAGTGCTATATTGAATTCGTCAATCATGCTTATCTGCCGCATGACCGCTGAAATATTCGAAAAGTGATAGAACAGCCTATTTGTGCTCTCTCCTTGTCATCAAGCCTACCTTCAGGAGGTGCTGCATGAGCGAATCAAAGATCAACCCTGACTCTGAGTATGTCCCTGCTCCGGAGCGAGTCACGCGCATCACCAAAGTCAGTCTCTGGATGGGCATCCTGGCAACTTTCCCATATTTCTGCGGCATTCTCGCCTTGTTGCTGGCTGATCTTTTCATCAGACCAGCCTCAGGTTACTGGGCCTTGCTTCCCCTTCGAATCCTAGCCTTCCCTGGCCTGCTCGGCATCATCAGCGGCTTCCCCTTCGGATTGGGGAGTATCATCGCTGGTATCGTCGGCTGGACCAGACAGCCAAAGGAACTGAAAAATGTGGTATTCGCCATTCTTGGGATTTTGTTGGGTATCGGTGGAATCCTGGGCCACATCTGGTTTTTCGTAACCTGCCAATTTTGCCAATAATAACGCCTGCACATGATCCTCTGATGTCCTGAAACCATTTCTTTGGGCTTTTCCTTTCTAAAACTGCTTGCCATTTGTAATAGGAGAATACCATGAATAAAAAGCGCAATCCTGTTGGCTGGGGCTGCTTCTTGGCCTGGCTTATCGCCACCCTCCTGGCCGTTGCGGCTGGCTTCGCTGTTTTCTTCGTGAGCATGGCCGTCTTGGGAGAGAGCATGCGTGTTATCCCCGATATTGCCGCCAGTCTCATCCTCACAGTCTGTTTTGGGATCGTCGTCGGCCTGGCGCAGTGGGCCATCCTGCGCAGATATGTGCAGCGATCTGCCTGGTGGATGGGGGTCACCCTCCTGGGATTCCTGATCAGCAGCCCGGCGCTCATTTCGTTGAGCGGAGGGTTCGGTCCCTACATTGGCCTCCTGCCCAGCCTTGGCATGTCCGCTGCACTGGGCATGGCGTTGGGAATTACGCAATGGTTGGTCATCCGCAGGAAGGTCAGCCGAAGCGCATTTTGGATTGCGATCAGCCTGGTCAGTTGGATTCTGGCAGGCCTGATCGGCATCGCGCTGGCAGCCCTCAGTTCGCAGATGGGACCGGTCCTTTATTGGCTTGGGTTGTTCTTCGCAGGGATAGTCCTGTCCGTTGTCGGAATGATGTGGCTGTTGAAGCAGACAAATCCAACAGAAGAGGCACGAACAGCTGGTCAATAACCTCAGTCCGGGTTCCAAATAGATGCTTCCGGCGAACAGTATCTTCGGGTACCCATCAGTGTATAACTTATTGAAAGGCCATGATTATTCACCCGTGGTCAACCCGGAAGGGTAGAAAGGAGCGGATGGGGCGGATGAGACATCCAATACTTGTTTCTATTTCCTCGAGCATTCAATCGAAAGGAGAAAAGACATGAAACTCAATACCTTTTTGGGGATTGCCGCCTTCGTCGCCTTCCTCTTTGGGCTGGCATTCATTCTGGCGCCCGTCCAGACGATGTCCATGTACGGCGTCGCTCTCGACATCTCCGGCCAGTATTTGGGAAGATACCTGGGTTCGGCGTTCCTCGGCGTTGCCGCGATCACCTGGTTTGCCAGGAATGCCAAAGGGGATGACTCACTGAGGGCCATTCTGCTGGGCGGCTTTATCCTTACATTCACCGGCTTCGTTGTCTCGCTGTTCGACAAATTCCTCGGCCCGGGAAATGCGCTGGTCTGGTCCACGGTGGTGATCTATCTCTTATTGGCAATCGGCTTCGGCTATTATTATTTCGGGAAGCCAAAGTAGACGGACAGGCTCCTGAACTCCCAATCGGGCTCAGGAGCCTGTTTTGTATGGGTGGGCGGGGCGGCGTCAGAAGCCTGGAGGAGGTCCCCCGGTAGCGGGTCGAGGCGGTTTCCGTTCGCCGAAAAGTTCAGAATTCTTTCGGGCCCGCCAAACTTGGAAAGG
>JBFMCM010000163.1:0-2698 GCA_040754355.1 Chloroflexota bacterium
CCCGGCGAAGAGCCGCGGCGGTTTGACGTCCAGCGTCCAGCACTGGGCCGCGCCGCCTTGGATGGCTTCCACCACCCGTAGCGGGTCCACGCCGGCCTTTTGCGAAAAGATGAGCAGTTCGCCCATGGCCACCATCTGCGCGGCGACCATGATCTGGTTGGCGGCTTTGGCCACCTGCCCGGCCCCGGCCTCCCCCACGTGCGTGACTGTCTTGCCCATCGCCTGGAAGACCGGCATGACTTTCTCCAGCGCCTCGGCTGGGCCGCCGACCATGATGGCCAGCGTCCCGTCGCGTGCCCCGATGTCGCCGCCGGAGACGGGGGCGTCGAGGCTGAGGACACCCTTTTCGGCCAAACGCAGGCTCAGGGTCCGCGCCGCGGCGGGCCGGACCGTGGAATTGTCCACCCAGATAAGGCCGGGGTGCGCGCCGTCGAGGATGCCGTCCGGTCCGAGGACCACTTTCTCCACATCGGGTGTATCCGGCAAATTGGTGAAGACGGCATCCACCTGCGCGGCGACTTCGGCCGGGGCTGAGGCGGCTTTCGCCCCCTCAGCAGCGAGTTCATCCACCGCGGCCCGGCTGCGGTTGTGGACGACGAGCGGAAAACCGGCCTTGAGGAGGTTGCGGGCAATGGATTTGCCCATCAGGCCGAGGCCGATGTAACCAACGGTCAGCATAGTCACTCCTTTACGGGGTGGGCGTTTTCGTGGGGGTTTCGGTGGGAGTCGGGGTGGGCGTCTCAGTGGGTGTATCGGTGGGTGTTGGAGTGGTAGTTTCAGTAGACGTGGCAGTTGGGGAAGCCGTCTCCGTTGGGGTGGGCGTGGGCGGCTGGAGGTTCAGGCGGATGGTGCGCTCCACGTAACCACCACTATCGCCTTCCATGCGCAGTTTGAGGGACACCTCTCCGCCGGGAAGACCGCTTAGGTCCCAGGTGTAGGAGGTGCCGATGATATTCGACGCCAGGGTCACCCATCCGGAACCGGGGTCGTATTCCAGGTTGACCGAGCGGACCCCGTTATCGGCTTCCGCCCGGAAATGGATCTCGAACGACGAGGTGGAGATGGTGGCCCCATCCGACAGGCCGAGGAATTCCAAATACGCGTGCGGGTCGTCGGGATCACACTTCCCTTCCGGGATGAAGATGATTTCATCGTCGAAGCCCATGTCGCGTGCCCACTGCTGGCCTTTTTCTTCCTGGCGGATCCAGTTCTTGGCCCACTCTTCGGTCACGTTGAGCACCAGTTCGGTGCGGGTGAATTCGGGACATTCCGGCGTGGACCGCAGGCCGGTCCAGGTGTCAATCAAGACCTCCTGCCAGAGGTCGTTATCGGGAGTCAGGGCGGGCTGGTCGGCGGCGAAGTATTCCTCGCGGCGTTCCGGGCACCACTTGGACGGCTGGGTGCCGGAGACGGTGCAGATGGTCTGCTCGATGATGCCATCCGGGCGGACGAAAGGTGTCGGGCTGCCGTTCGTCAGGTAGGGGACGGCATAGGTCATGAACTGCGCCCAGACCGGTCCCGCGCCGGTGACGCCGGTGGTGTCGCCCATCGGGGTGTAGTCGGGGTTGCCCACCCAGACGCCGACTGCCAGGTCGGGGGTGAAGCCGAGCGTCCAGTTATCGCGGGCGTCGTTGGAGGTGCCGGTCTTGACCGCGGCCGGGAAGGGCAGGTTCAGGATGGAGTTGTAGCCGAAGACCGGGGCACGCGCCGCCCGGTCCGAGAGGATGGAGGTGATGAGGAAGGTATGCTCGAGGCGCAGGACGCGTTCACCAGGAGGCGCCTGGTATTCGTAGACCAGGTTGTTCTGGTAGTCCTCGATCTTCAAAATCGCCACCGGCGGGACGCGCACGCCGCCATTGGCAATCACCGCGTAGGCGCCGGTCAGTTCCAGCAGGCTGACCTCGCCGCCGCCCAGGGTCAGCGACAGGCCGTAATCGTCGCGCGTCAGGCTGGTGATGCCCAGTTTTTCCGCCATGCTGATCAGCCCGTCGGGTTCGGGCGTCTCCGGGTTATCGTAGACGCCGACGAAATAGAGCGCCTTCACCGCCGGGACGTTGAGCGAGTTGGCCAGCGCGGTGCGGACGGTGACCGGCCCCCGAAAGTTGCGGCTGTAATTGGCAGGGATGTAGGGCGGGTTGGGGTCGTTATCCAGGCCGGAGGGCGGGAACTCGGATGGCACGTCCCAGATGAGCGTGGCGGGCGTCCAGCCCTTCTCGAAGGCGGCCAGGTAGGTCAGCGGCTTGATGGACGAGCCCGGCTGGCGCGTGGGACTGACCGCCATATTGATCTGCCCGGAGTTGGCCTCGTTGTAGAAGTCCGGCGAGCCCACCATGGCCAGGATCTCGCCTGTGGAGGGTTTGATCGCCACCAGCGCGCCGCCGCTTACGTGCAGGTCGGCGATGGCGGCCACCTGGACGGTGACCATCTCCTGGGCGATGTCCTGGAGCGCCGGGTCGAGCGTGGTGTAGACGGTGAAGCCGGAGCGGTAGATGGTTTGCGGGTCGTACAGGCTTTCCAGTTGGGTGCGGATGAACTGTACCCAGTGCGGATAGCGCATGTCCACGGCCGGCGGGACGAAGGTGAAGGCCTGGATTTCCTGGATGGCGCCCGCGGCGGCGATCCCGTCCACGCAGACCGGCGCCTGGCTGTTGCTGACGTAGATGCAGCCGCGCTCGTCGCTCAAGGTCAACATGGCCAG
>JBFMCM010000164.1:0-3177 GCA_040754355.1 Chloroflexota bacterium
GCGTCATGCGCTTGAGCGTATTAGTCACAGTGGGTGGGGTAACGCCCAGTAGTTCCGCCAGCCGGGACCCGACGACCGGTTCTTTGTCCCGTTCCATCACGTAGATGAACGAGAGGTAATCCTGAATAGTGGGGCTCAGGTTGGAAATTTCCGTGGTGCCGAAGTTTGTGACATTTGTCATGGCATATTTCCGCAAATTTCATTATGCTAATATCAAAGATTAGCATATAATAATTTTAATTCTGCAATCCCATTATAACATCCAGCTTCGCAGGAGATTGATATGCCGGAGACTAAAAGCCGAATCTCGCTGTCAGAGATGACCGTTGGGGAGAATGCGACCGTGCTTGCCTTCCAGGGGGGGAGGGCGGTCAACAATCGTCTGGCATCTCTTGGATTCACTCCTGGCGTGCAAGTCAATATGACACAGAACTACGGGCGCGGACCGTTGATCGTAATCGTACGTGGGACGCGCGTTGCGCTAGGACGCGGCGAGGCGGCAAAAATCATCGTCGAACGAGGCGCGCATGAGTAATTGCCACGAGACCTCGTCCCAGGTCGCTTCGCATTTGACGGTTCTGGACGCGGATGCCCCGTTGATCGCCCTGGCCGGCCAGCCCAACATGGGCAAGTCCACGCTCTTCAACCTGCTGACTGGCCTGAACCAGCACGTGGGAAACTGGCCTGGCAAGACAGTGGAACGGCGGGAAGGCCATTTCGATTTCAGTGGACGCACTACCCGCCTGGTGGATCTTCCCGGGACCTACAGCCTGACGGCCAATTCGCCGGAGGAGGTCATCGCCCGCGAGTTCATTTTACGTGAGAGGCCGTCGGTGGTAGTGGCAGTCGTTAGCGCGGCAAATCTGGAACGCAGTCTGTATCTGGTTGCCGAACTGTCCGCGCTGGACGCTCCGGCGGTGGTGGCCCTCAACATGATGGACGTCGCCGAGCAGGAAGGCGTGCGCGTGGATGTGCGCGTACTCGAAGCAGCCCTGGGTCTGCCGGTTGTTCCGATGACAGCCTCCAAGGCGGTGGGGGTGCGTGAACTGCTCGAGGTGGTGGAAAACGTCTTGACCGGGAAACAGGTTCCATGTCCGCACCCGCCCGAAATACGGCCTGATCATCGGGAAGTTTTGGAAAAAATCGAGACATTGATTGCCGGCCGCGTTCCCGAACCGTATCCGCAGAACTGGATGGCGCTCAAACTGCTGGAGGGCGATGCGGAGGTGACGCGCATGATGCAGGCCGGGCTGCCGGCCGAGGACTGGGAGGCAGTCCATAATATTTTGCGCCTCCACGATGACGCTTTCCTGGCAGTGGCTTCAGGACGCTACGAGTGGATCGGGCGCATGGTGCGCGCTGCGGTGCCGCGGCCCAAGGTAGGGCAGGTCGGGCTGACCGAACGGCTGGACCGCTGGGCCACGCACCCGCTTTGGGGGCTGTTCATCTTGGCAGGTATCCTCGGGCTGGTATTCTGGCTGACGTTTGCAATCGGAAGCCCCATCCAGGGATGGTTGGCGAAGAGCATCCTGGCCGCGTTGGCCGATCTCGCCAAGAATTTACCTGTGGAAGCGCCATTTTGGCTGCGGGGCATTGTGGTGGATGGTTTGCTTGGCGGGGTGGGTTCGGTGTTGACTTTCCTGCCCATCATGGTGATCTTCTTCGCGGTTTTTGCCCTGCTCGAAGACGTGGGCTACATGGCGCGCGCCGCCTACGTGATGGACAATTTGATGCATCTGATGGGTCTGCACGGCAAGTCGTTCCTGCCGCTCTTTCTTGGGTTTGGCTGCAACGTACCGGCCGTCATGGGCACGCGGGTGATCGATTCGCGGCCGGCGCGCCTGTTGACGATTCTGGTTGCCCCGCTGGTACCCTGCACGGCCCGCATGGCGGTGGTGGCGTTCATCGCCCCGGCTTTCTTCGGTGCGAATGCGCTCTGGGTCTCGTGGGGTGTGGTGCTGCTTTCCATGTTGGCGCTAGTTTCCAGCGGCGCGCTGCTCAACAAAGTCATTTTCAAAGGCCAGCGCTCTGCGTTTATCATGGAATTGCCGCTCTATCACATTCCCAACACCCGCACGATCGGCTTGTTGGTCTGGCAGCGCTCGCGTTCCTTTGTCAAGAAGGCTGGCACGACCATCCTGACCATGTCGCTGGTGATTTGGGCGCTTTCCTATCTGCCGAACGGTGACCTGAACACCAGTTTCCTGACTCGCTTTGGCCAGTTCGTCGAACCGGTTGGGAAATGGATGGGCTTCGACTGGCGGCTGACCGTGGCGCTGCTTGCCAGTTTCCCGGCCAAGGAGAACGCCATCGCGACCCTGGGCGTGTTATTCGGCAGTACCCCTGATGCTGGCCTAACGGATATTCTTGCCGCGTCTTTCTCCACCGCCAGCGCCCTCTCGTTCCTGGTCGTGACGATGCTCTTCATCCCCTGCGTAGCAACCGTATCCGTGATCAAGCAGGAGACGGACTCCTGGGGCTGGACGCTTTTGAGCATACTCATGCTTCTGGCGCTCTCCGTCGCGGCCGGGACGGCGGTCTATCACTTGGCCGTATTCGTGGGACTATGACCATGCTCGAACGACTCCTCGCTGAAATTCGCGCCGGCGGCACATTCGAGACCGGCGTCCTGGCAGCCATGCTGGGGACGACGCCTGAGTTGATAGAAGCCATGCTGGAGCATTTGCGACACGCAGGTTATCTCCAGACCTATCGTAAATGTGCGGATGCTTGCAATGGGTGTAATCTGCACGAAACGTGCCAGATACCCATGTCGGAACATTCCGAGCCCAACGAAGTCCAACTCTACAGTTGGACTGAAAATGAATCTGCGTGACAATTAAAACTTGAAGTCGGGGCTTCGAGAAGGATGGATCGCTAGGTTCATCCCCACGGGTGTTGGGAAACTGCCGGAGGAACAGGACTGCTTGGATTTCCTCGGCGGTTCATCCCCACGGGTGTGGGGAAAATGGACGTGATCGCCCCCGCCAAATCTTGGACTGCGGTTCATCCCCACGGGTGTGGGGAAAATGCGCGCAACTTGCGCCGGCGCGGGCTGGAGATCGGTTCATCCCCACGGGTGTGGGGAAAATGATCAATGATTGGATCCTGCTCAGGCAGATTTTCGGTTCATCCCCACGGGTGTGGGGAAAATCCCGTCCGCTGAACGCTTTGTGA
>JBFMCM010000165.1:0-14334 GCA_040754355.1 Chloroflexota bacterium
GGGCACAGCGGGCAAATGGACGCCGCGGCCTTCATCTCCCAGGGACGCGCCCCGAAGCGGAAATCCGCCGTGGTCAGCGCGCCGACCGGGCAGATGTCGGTGGTGTTGCCGGAGAAGATCGAGTCGAAGGGCGGTTCGGAGTTGGTGATGATGTCGCTGCTGCGGCCGCGCTGGTAGAAGGCCAGGACGGGTTCCCCTGCCACGACCTCCTGGAAGCGGATGCAGCGTCCGCACTGGATGCAGCGCTCGCGGTCCAGCCAGATCTTGTCGCCCAGCGGGACGTGCTTCTCGGCATGATGCTTCTCGTCGTACAGGAAACGGCTCCCGCTCGGACCGTAAGCCATCGTCAGGTTCTGCAGCGGGCACTCGCCGCCCTTGTCACAGACCGGGCAGTCCAGCGGGTGGGAGGTCAGCAGGAACTCGAGGATTTCCTTCTGCGAGGCGCGCGCCTTCTCGGACTGGCTCAAGACGATCATGCCCTCCGAGACCGGCGTGGTGCAGGCCGTTTCGAGTTTCGGCCCGAAACCGATCTTCGGCTGGCCATTTTCGATCAAGGCCTGGCCGGTAGCCCGGTCAATGACCGGACGCCCGACCTCCACCAGGCATTGGCGGCACATGCCGACCGGTTCCATCTTCGGGTGGTAGCAGAAGACCGGGATGTCAATGCCGGTCATCTTCGCAGCGTTCACGATCAGGGTCCCCTCGGGGACCGAGACGGCGCGCCCGTCAATCGTCAGGGATACCATCTTAGCCATGCTTTCCTCCATTTACGGAGGCTTCGAAGTCGGCCGGGAAGCGCTCGATGGCAGTCGTCACCGCCATGGTCGAGAACTCACCCAGCGGGCAGAGGCACTTGTTCTGCATCTGTTTGGCAACCGTGTGCAGGAGTTCGGTGTTGGCTTCTATGTCCTCGCGGCGTTCGATGCGTTCGATCAGGTGCAGCATCCAGTACGTTCCGTCCCGGCATGGGGTACACTTGCCGCACGACTCGTGCTTGAAAAAGTGAATGGTCTTGTTGATGACCCAGTCCATGTCCACGCTGTCGTTGATGACGATCACGGACGCAGACCCGAGGTCCGCGCCAAGCGTACGGACGGAGGCATAGTCCATCGGCGTGTCGAGGGCTTTGTCATCGGCCACGATCATGGCAGACGAGGCGCCCGCCGCCATGATGGCCTTGACCGGACGCCCGTCGGTCACGCCGCCGCCGTAGTTGTAGATAAGTTCACGGAAAGTAACGCCGAAGGGCAGTTCGTAATTGCCCGGCTTGTTGACGTGCCCGGAGAGCGAGAAAATCTTGACCCCGGCGCTGTCGGCGGTGCCGAGCGACTTGTACCAGTCCGCACCTTTTTCGACAATCAGCGGCACGTTGGCCAGCGTCTCGACGTTGTTGACCACGGTCGGCTTGCCGTACAGGCCGTATACCGCCGGGAACGGCGGGCGGATGCGCGGCTGGCCGCGCTTGCCTTCGATGGACTCGAGCAGGGCAGTCTCTTCTCCGCAAATGTATGCCCCCGCGCCGAGGTGGGTGTGGATGCGCAGGGAGAAGTCGCTGCCGAAGAGTTTGTCGCCCAGCAGACCGGCCTTTTCCATGTCGGCAATCTTTTCGTCGAGAATGGCTGCCACGGTCCAGAACTCGCCGCGTAGATAGACATAGGCCGCGTTCGCGCCGACCGCGTAGGCAGCGATAGCAACGCCCTCCAGGAATTGGAAGGGGTTGCTCTCCATGATCTCTCGGTCTTTGAAGGTTCCCGGCTCGGACTCGTCGGCGTTGGCCACCACGTAGTGCGGCCAGATATTATTCGGCACGAAGCCCCACTTGACGCCGGTCGGGAAGCCCGCGCCGCCGCGGCCGCGCAGGCCGGAGGCTTTGACCGCGTCGGTCACTTCCTGCGGCTTCATGGCAGTGACGGCTTTCTTGAAGGCCTCGAAGCCGCCGTTCTTGCGATAGACATCCAGTTTCCCGATGTCGGGGATGTCACGATGACGGAGCAGGAGATGAGCCATTACTTCACCTCCTTGCGAGCCGTTTCGATGAAAGCCATTGTTTTGTCCACGGTCATGGTTTCGTGGTACGAAATCCCGTCCGGGCCCTGGACCTGGAACATGGGCGCCCTGTCGCAGGCCGCCAGGCACATGACTGCCTCGACCGTGACCAGGCCGTCCGGGGTGGTGCCGCCCGGTTGGATACCCAGCCGTTCGCACAAATTCACCAGGAACTCGTCCGCGCCGCGCAGGGCGCAGGCAATGTCCGTGCAGACCTGGATGCGCAGTTTGCCTTCCGGCTTATCGTGGTACAGGGTGTAAAAGCCGACGATCTCGGCCACATCGGTCTCGGTGATGCCGCAGAGATCGGCGATCTCGCGCATCATGTGGCGGTCTACGAAGCCTTTTTCCAGTTGTGCCAGATGGAGCAGCGGCATGACCGCCGATTGCTTGTATTCCGGCGGGTATTTCGCCAGGATTTTCTTTATTTCACCAGGGTATTTTTCAGCCAGCATAAATCCTCGCACGTGGCACCGAAACACTTGACACGGGAACGCTGGTCATCGGTCCACGTCTCCCAGAACGATGTCTATCGAGCCGATGATGGCCACCAGGTCGGCGACGAAGACGCCCTTGGACATCAATGGCATGGCCTGCAGGTTGTCGAAGGACGGCGTCCGCCAGTGGACGCGGTACGGCTTGGGGCCTCCGTCGCTTTCCAGGTAGACGCCCAGTTCGCCGCGCGGCGACTCGACCGCGCTGTAGATGTAGCCCTTCGGCGCCTCGAAGCCCTCCGTCCACAACTTGAAGTGGTGGATGAGCGCCTCCATGCTGACGCCGATCTCGGAGCGCGGCGGAGGGACGAACTTGTAGTTGTTCGAGCGGACAGGCCCCAACGGCATCTTGTCCAGCGCCTGCTGGACGATCTTGAGCGCCTCGCGCATCTCCTGGACGCGCACCAAATACCGGGCATACACATCGCCCTCGGTGCGGGTCGGGACCTCGAACTCGTACTGCTCATACCCGCAATACGGACGCGTCTTACGCAGGTCCCAGGTCGGGCCGCAGGCGCGCAGCCCGGGCCCGGTCATGCCGAGGTTCAGGGCGTCCTCGGCGGTGATTTTGCCGATGCCCAGCGTCCGGTCCAGGAAGAGCGGGTTGCGGGTCAGGAGCGCTTCGTACTGGTCCACCCGTTTGGGCATCATCTTCAGGAAGTCACGCACGGCCTTCTCGAACTCGACCGGTACGTCACGCCAGACGCCGCCGGGACGGATGTAGGTGGTCATCATGCGCTGACCGGAGATCAGTTCGAAGATGTCGAGGATGTCTTCGCGCTCGCGGAAGCAGTACAGGAAGGTGGACATGGCCGCCACGTCGAGGGCCGCCGTCCCCAGCCAGATGAGGTGCGAGGCGACGCGCTGGAGTTCGCACAGGATGATGCGCAGCGACTGGGCGCGGGGGGGCACGTCCAAGTCCACCAGTTTTTCGACCGCCATCGAGTAGGCCAGGTTGTTGCCGACCGTGTTCAGGTAATCGAGCCGGTCGGTCATCACCTCGGCTTTCTGGTAGGTCTTGGCCTCCATGTTCTTCTCGATGCCGGTGTGCAGGAAGCCGATGTCGGGGATGCAGTTGACCACGATTTCGCCGTCCAGTTCGAGCAGCAGGCGCAGCACGCCGTGGGTCGAGGGATGCTGCGGCCCCATGTTCAGCAGCATCGTCTCGCCCTTGACGGCGCGCTCGGAGACGAGGTGTTTCAGGTCGTCAACGGTGACTTCGAAAATATCAGGCATAAAATCCTCGTAGGGGCGAGGCTCGTCCTCGCCCAGGGCGACCACAAGGGTCGCCCCTACGTTGGTTATTCCTTCGCGTACGGCTTTCGCAAATCAATCTCGTCGAAATTGAAAGTAAACTGCGGTTCCTCGTAGCCCAGCGGGTAATCCTTGCGCAGCGGATGGCCCTCCCAGTCGGCGGGCATCAGGATGCGGCGCAGGTCGGGATGGCCCTCGGCCTTGATGCCGAACATGTCCCACAGTTCGCGCTCGCGCCAGTTGGCGTTGCGGTAGATATGGGAAATGGTCGGGATCGTCGGGGTGACGCCCGGCACCGGGACACGTAAACCGAGCCGCAGGTTCTTCGAGACCGAGGTGAACTGGTAGAGGACGTGGAAGCGGGGATTTTCTTCCGGCCAGTAATCCACTGCCGTCAGGGCCGAGAGCAGTTCGAAACCCAGACCCTTGACCTGTTCGCACGCCTCGACGATCCTCACGCGCGGGATGACCAGGGTCACGTCGCCGCGATACTCGGCCGCCTGCGCCTCGAAGGCTTTTTCCAATATTTCAACGATGGGTTGGAGATTTTTGACCATAGTTTTTCCGCATCGAAAGTCTCACCAACCTTCCTGCCTCGAAGATTGCGTTGAGCGCAGCGAAGGATGTCTTATGTGCTTATTTCTTTTCTTCTGCGAACTTGATACTTTTGACTTTTTCCTGCAAGGTCAGGATGCCGTGGATGAGCGCCTCGGGGCGCGGCGGGCAGCCCGCCACGTAGACATCCACCGGCACGACCTCATCTACCCCCTGCATGATGGCATAGTTGTTGAAGACGCCGCCGCAGGAGGCGCAGTCGCCCATCGAGAGCACCCACTTGGGTTCGGGCATCTGGTCGTACAGGCGGCGCAGGACGGAGGCCATCTTGCGCGAAACGCGCCCGGCCACGATCATCAGGTCCGATTGGCGGGGCGAGGGGCGCATCAACTCCATGCCGAAGCGGCTCATGTCGTAATCCGAGGCCTCGGCGGCCATCATTTCGATTGCACAGCAAGCCAGGCCGAAAAGCATCGGCCACATGGCGTAATTACGGCTCCAGGCAACGGCTTGCTCGAGCGTGGTGGTGACCACGCCCATGTTGCCCAGTTTTTTCTCTAGTCCCATTCCAAGGCTCCTTTCTTCCACGCGTAAAAGTAACCTACCAGTAAGATGGCGATGAAGATCGCCATTTCGATCAAACCAAACAAGCCCAACTGGCGAAAGACGATCGCCCAGGGCAGGAAGAAAACAGTTTCGATATCGAACAGGATGAACAGGACGGCGATGAGATAGAACCGCACCGGCATCCGGCGCGTGCCGGGACCGATGGGATTCATGCCTGATTCATAGGGCATGGACTTGGCCTCAGTTTTCTTCTTCGGCCCGAACAACATGCCTAGAATGATCGCTATAAAACCTACCAGGACAGTGACGAGAATAAACGCGGCGATGGCGGCATATTCGAGAAGCATGCTCACTCCTCAGGAAATGGACTAGCAAGCGTATCGGCGGGAAAGTATAACATAAGACACACAGAAAACAGACGAAACGTGTCTGTTTTCACAATGATTTTTGTCACTTTAATATAACACATATTTGTGAAAAAAGGTACTAATAAAATATCTATTCCCCGAGGCAGTTTGTTCCCTACCCCAGATAATCCCTCAAATGCCGGCTCCTGGTCGGATGCCTGAGTTTGCGCAGCGCCTTGGCCTCGATCTGGCGGATGCGTTCGCGGGTCACGTTGAAGTAGCGGCTGACCTCCTCCAGGGTGTGGTCCTTGCCATCCACCAGGCCGAAGCGCAGTTCGAGCACCTGGCGTTCGCGCTCGGTCAGGGCTGTCAGGGCGTGCTGGACCTGTTCGCGCAGCATCTCGCGCGAGGCCGCGTCCAGCGGTTCGAGGGCATCTACATCCTCAATGAAATCGCCCAGTTGACTGGAGTCCTCGTCCCCGCCCACCGGCCCCTCGAGGGAAATAGGCTCCTCCGCCGAGCGCAGGATGCGTTCCACTTTGCCGGAAGCCGACTCCCAGCGCTGCTGGAGTTCGGCTTCGAGCGGTTTGGCCTCGGCGCGCGCCCGCAGGACGGCCTGCACATCGGCCGGGTTCAGGAAGCCGGATTCGAGCGCCAACTCTTCCACCGTCGGGTCGCGTCCCAACTGCTGGACGAGCGTGCGCTGGATGCGCAGGATACGGGTAATGGACTCGAACAAGTGCACCGGGATGCGGATGGTGCGCGCCTGCTCGGCAATCGAGCGGTTGATAGACTGGCGGATCCACCAAGTGGCATAGGTGCTGAACTTGAATCCGCGGCGCGGGTCGAATTTATTGACCGCCCGCAGCAGGCCGAGGTTGCCCTCCTGGATCAGGTCGAGGAACGAGATGCCGCGCCCCAGGTAGCGCTTGGCCACACTGACCACCAGCCGCAAGTTGGCGCGGATGATGGCCGCATTGGCCTCGTCGGAGCGAGCACGCATGGCCTGAATCTCTGCGAACAGTTCCGGCTCCGGCGGCAGGTTGCGGTACAGCGTCCGCTGGGCAGGCAGATCCTGATGAACCTGGGCATATTTCATCAGCCAGTCGGCATACTTTTCGGGGAGGAGGTAGAAGATTACAAAAACAAGGTAAACGTGCGTCACCAGGCTGTCCCAGCGCGGGTCTTTTCCCCACAGTTCCCGCTCCATGCAAGTGTGTACATAGGAGGGAATATCTGTCTGCCAGGCCCTGTGCAGGGCTTGCGCCTCGGCCAGGATGAGCGCCGGGTCGAGCAGCGTCACCTCCAGGCGGGCCGCATCTTCACGCAGGCGCGACCAGGCCGTGAGCAGGTCTCCCAACAGGGAATGATAGAGGGTCGTTTCGGGCTGCTCGGGTGATTGTTTGCCAGCCCGGTGCCGGCGGCGGGTGACCAGTACCAGGCGGCGCGCCTCTATCATCGCCGCCAGGCGGAACTCGCTGGCAGCGTCCAGCAATTTTACCTGCCCGATCTCGCGCAAGTAGAGACGCACTGGGTCTTCGGAGAGTTCAGCAGCCAGTTCGGCCTTATCGAGTTCGAGTGTCTCCTCGGCCAAGGCAAGATCTTCATTGCTGGGCATGAAGCCATTGTCCTCGGCTTCCTTGTCGGCCATTTCGCCCTCCAGCCCGGCCTCTTCGAATTCCAGTTCCGCACCTGGGAGGGCGGCTTCGGCTTCGTTCCCGGCGACGGGAAAACCGGCGCCGGCCTCGGGTCCCGATGGCAGGGCCGAGGCAGGGCGGCGGGGAGGGCGGGGGGCAGGTTTCACCTTGCGGGTCATGGTCCCTCTACTTGTGTCCGTTCTGATTGAGGCGCGCCCGGTCGAGCAACTGGCGCATACGGGTATGCTGTAAAACCATCTGGCGGTAGGGTTCAGCCATCATCTGGTCATCCTCGATGAGATAGCGCAACTGGCTGACATTTTCATCCACGATGCGGCGGCGCATGGCAAGTACACCGCGGAACAGGTCTTCGAGCAGACGGTCATCATTATCGAGGGCAGGTGCGCCTTCAAGCAGGCTTCCCATCAACCCGGCCAACGGCTCGGGGAGGTGCTCAGTCAGGTAGCGGTCGGCGTCGGCGGCGTCTTGCTCGAGCGACTCGCGCACAAGACGAAACAGGACCTGGTGATCGGTGTTCCCGAAATCCTCCGGCGCCATGCGCCCAAGGCTGTTTTCCTGAAGGGCGCGGTCGAGACGGTAGAGCAGGTCAGGGCGGCGCAGGAGGAGGCCAAGCACATGGGACTCGACTTTTTGCGCCGGGAAAGCGGTTACCGGCTTGTACCGATCAGTAGTTTCCCGTTCCGCGACTTGTTGCACCTGGCGCGGGCGTCTCGCTTTCGGACCCTGAGCCCGCCGGCCGATCAACGCGCTTTCGTCTACCCTGAGGAAACGCGCCAGTTTCTGGCGATAGGTGTCGCGTTCCACCGGGTCGGGCAGGTCTTCGATGAGCGGCAAGACCTGGCCGGCAATATCGGATTTGACTTTGGCATCTTCCAGGTCGCGCCCGGCAGCCAGCGCTTGCATCACATGGATGACGATGGGCTGGGCGTTTTCAATGAGCCGCTTCCACTCGGCGTGGTCGCGCTGGACAAGTTCGTCGGGGTCAAGTTCGTCCGGCAGGGCAGCCACGCGCAAGTCAGCCTGGAGGCGGGCCTCGTGGCGCAGGAGGCCGCGGGCGTCGAAACCGGATTCGGTTTCCCGGTCGAGGGCCTGGCGGGCTGCTTCCAGCCCGGAGAGGATGGCTTTCTGACCGGCGGCATCCGGGTCGAGGGCCAGCACGATGCGGCGGGTGGCGCGTTTGAGCAGGCGCAACTGGTCTTCGGTGAGGGCTGTGCCCATCGGCGAGACGACGTTCTCGAAGCCGGCCTGATGCAGGGCAATCACGTCCAGGTAGCCTTCCACGATAACAGCCTGGTCGGCAGCCCGGATGGCTTTGCGCGCCCGGTCGAAACCATAGAGGATGCGGCTCTTGGAGAACAGCGGTGTTTCGGGGGAATTCAGGAACTTGGGGAAATCGTCAGGATTGAGGATGCGCGCCCCGAAGCCGGCCATTTTCCCGCCCGCGTCGCGGATGGGAATCATGATTCGTTCGCGGAAACGGTCGAACATTTTCCGGTGATCCGGTGTTCCCGTGTCACGTTCCTCGACGCGCTGGGAGACAAGACCGCTGTCAACCAGTTCCTGCTCGGTGTAGCCCTTGGTAGAAAGATGCTTGAGCAGGTTGTCCCAGCCGCGCGGGGCATAACCCAGGCCGAAGGTCTCGATGGTCGCATTGGCCAGGAGGCGCTTCTGGCGCAGGTAGTCGAGGGCGGGGCGGCCTTCGTCCGTGTTGAGCAACTGGTGGCGAAAGAAGGTGGCGGCGTCTTCCAGCGCCTGGCGCAGGCGTTCGTGCTCCTCTTTCTCTTCCGGCTTCCTGCCGCGGTACTCCTCCAGGCGGACGCCGGCTTTCTGGGCCAGGTAGCGTAAGGCTTCGCCGAAGTCCCAGCCTTCTTTTTTCATGACGAAGGAGAAGATGTCTCCACCCTCGTTGCATTGGCCGAAGCAGCGCCAGGTTTGGCGCTCCGGCGAGACCATGAACGAGGGCGTTTTTTCGCTATGAAAGGGACACAGGCCCGCGTAGTTACGCCCTGAGCGGCGGAGTTTTACCGTCTCTCCGATCAGGTCCACGATATCGAGGCGAGACTTGATTTCGTCAATCTGAGACATTGGTCAGTGAGCAGAAGTCAGCGCAGGTCACACTTCCAGCGTAACGTTTCGGCGTACGTGAATTATAGACGCAGATGGGATGCGATGCAACTCAATGACAGGGAAAAAGGCGCTTTCCTCTCGTGAACCGGCAGTGCCCTGGAGATGAAAAGGAAGTAAAATTGGAAAGGGTTTTTCCCTTATTCCTAAGGTCGCTCCCGATCGGATTCCTCCCATGATTGTCGTCGTCCTACCCGCCTATAACGAACAAGATACCATCGTGCCGCTCATCGAAAATATCCGCAAGACGGCCCAAAAACGATTCATCGAAAAGATGAAAATCGTCATTGTGGATGATGGCAGTTCAGACGATACGGCTGCGCAAGTCAACGCGCTGGCAGACGAAGATACCATCCTCGTCAGGCACCCGCAGAATAAAGGCTTGGGAGAGGCGATCAAGACCGGCTTCCTGCATGCTCTCAACCTCCACCCCGACGTGGACACCATTATCACGATGGACTCGGACAACACCCACACGCCGGGCCTGCTCGCCCGCATGATCATGACCCTGGACGAGGGCAACGACATGGTCATCGCCTCACGCTACCGCCCGGGGGCGCGCGTGGTCGGCCTGAGTTGGTACCGGGGAATGCTCAGCATTGGGATGAGTTGGATGTTCCGCATCCTGCTGCCCATCCCAGGTGTGCGCGACTACAGTTGCGGTTACCGCGCCTATCGCGCCGCATTACTCAAGGAAGCATTCAAGAAATGGGGCGATCAGTTCGTCAACCAGTCCGGGTTCAGTTGCATGGTAGACATCCTGCTCAAACTGCACCGGTTGGGCGCGATCATCACCGAAGTGCCGCTTATCCTCCACTACGACTATAAGCGCGGCAAAAGCAAGATGAACGTAACGAAAACCATCCGAGAGACGCTGAAACTGGCTTTGCGCGAAAGATCGGAACGCTGGAGAAAATCTCATGCTGCATGAGACAAACGATGCTTTTTATCTCCGTAGACGTTGAAACCGCCGGACCAAACCCGGGGCTATATTCCTTGCTGGCCATCGGCGCCTGCGCCGTCTTCGAACCGCAGGAGACTTTTTACGTGGAACTGCAGCCGGTCAATGAGCGCTCTACGCCCGAAGCCCTGGCAGTCAGCGGCTTGTCGCTGGAAGAGTTGGTGAAGAATGGCCTGCCGCCGGCAGAAGCGATGACTCGTTTTGCCGCGTGGGTGGAGCAGGTCACAGGTCCGCGCCGCCCGGTTTTTGTCGCCTTGAACGCGCCGTTCGACTGGATGTTCGTCAACGACTACTTCCACCGATACCTGGGGCACAACCCCTTCGGCCACAATGCCCTGGACATCAAAGCCCTCTACATGGGGGTGACCGGTGCCGATTGGGAGGAGACCTATCTCGAAGCTATGGCAAAGCACTACAGCCTGGACCTGAGACTGACCCATCACGCCCTGCAGGACGCCCTCGACCAGGCCGAGGTCTTTCGCCGTCTCCTGGCCGAATTGCAGGAACGCTGCACGACCAAGAATGGCTCGCTGGCAGACTAGGCAGGTATCACCCATCCTATCGGTACATTATCCATGAAAAGGAGCACATGATGAGCAAATCTTCCACCACCCCTTCCGCTAATTTAAAACGCATCGTCGAGTCGGCGCGGCGCCTGGGCATCGAACTGGACGAGGCCGACGCCCTGCAATGGCTGACCGCCCTGGCTGCCGACCAAGGCGAGGAGATCGTCATTGACGAGCGCTCTGGTGTCTTCGGCCATCGCGTCACCATGCTGGATTTCAGCCCGGCCGACCTGGAACACTTCCGCCGCATCGGACGGCTGGTGGAATTCAAGGACGTGCCCGGAGTAGTGGAGACTGCCCTGGCGCTCTCCGGCTCCTCGGCGCAATCCAAAATCCAAACCTATCCCGGCGATGCGGATTACTTCGAGCGGGTCAACATCCGCGCTGAAAGCCGGGAGGCGGCCAGCCGGATCCTGGCAGACATCATGCGCCAAAAAGTGCTCGATACGCTGAAAGGCCCTACCTACCAATTTATCGAGGTCAAATTCGGCTCCTACCCCCAGGAAGTTGTGAAAGACGGACGACCCTACGCCAAAGGATCGCCCATCTCCTGGCAGCCAGACGAGGTGACCGCCGGGCAGATCGAGGCCTTCTCCCCAGACGGGAAGCCTGTCACTATTAAATGGGCCGAGGCAGCCTCCGAACCCGGCTGGTGCAAACTGGATTGGGTGGTGGCCGACCCGCAGCGCGGCCAACTGGCCAACGCCAGCAACATGCTCGATGTGACCTGGGAAGCCCCGGATGGCTCCATTACTCCCCTGGACGGCTATCTCGACCCGTATTTCCAGGAGGTCTACCTGGAGGCCGAGTCGGTGCCGATCTTCTCCAAACTGGCCCAGCACGTTTCGGCCGACGCCCTGGACGAGTACGTCTCCCAGTTGGAGAAAGAAGTCAACAAGTATCTCAACAAGGACGTGAACTACGGCAAAGCCGCCAAGCGCATGTACAATATCTTTCGTCTGACCGGGAAATACGAGGAGGCCGCTTTCATCCGCGAACTGTTCGACGAACCGGCCTCGATGCTCTACCAGGTCTGGTCGCTCCTCCGCACCATGGACGAGTGTGCGCGCCCCGGTTCGAGCATCGAGATCGAGAACGTCCGCGCCCAGGCGGACGAACTGCTCGTCTCTGTCATCCGCGCCCTGGAAGGCGACGAGGAAACAACCGTGGTGCGCCATTTGATGAAACTGCGCCGCAGCCTCGACCACCTCGAAAGCGGCCAGACGCTGACGGCCGATGCCGAAGCCGCCCGCGCAGAAGTGATCAACATCGTCAACAATTTCTTTTACGAGAAGTTGACCGCCTTGCCGGCCATCAAGGTTTACATTGACGAAAAACGGAAAAAGTGACCAATCTTGATAACAATCTTCGGAATCAAAAAGACGGGAGCCGGCCTCCCGTCTTTACTTTGCCACGATCGCCTAAGGGGTTGGGGTTGGGAAAACGCGCATGGTTGCCTTCACTTTGTTCTCCAGGTCGGTATAGTCGAGTTCTCCGGTCACCACGAACATAATGCGCCCATTCAAGCCAACAAAAACATGGTGGGGGATGGAACTTGCTTTGTACTTGGTGTTAACTTCATCATCAAGATCCATTAAGATCGGGAATGTCAGACCATATGCACTTCGAAACGCACTAACCTCTTCAGTGGTGCCATCCAGGTTGATCGCCAGTATTACGAGTCCATCTTCCTGGTATGCCTCGTAAACCGCCTGCAAGTTGGGGATTTCATGTCGGCAATACAGACACCAGGTGGCCCAGAAGAAGAGCAGGATGGGACGATCCGGATAATCGCTCAAACTGACCTCTTCACCCGTGACAATCTCCATCAGGGTGAAATCGGGCGGGTACATGCCGGCTGTCACGCCATAAGCACTCGCGGGGATGGATGTCTTCGTAAACGTATAGATTAAGGTGGGAGTTTCGGTCGGTGGCAAGGGCGATTCGGTCAATGTCCTAGTAAAAGAAGGGGTGAAAGTCTCTGTTGCAGTCCTGGTGAGAGTCGTGGAAGAGGTCGGGAGGCCTGTCAGCGCCCCGGCTACTGCCATCGTCGCCTGGTAATCGCCAATCATCTTCTGGCCAATGTCCCGGAAGATGAAATACCCGACAACCGTTGTGAGACCGAACAAGACAAGCAAAACCACCATCGCATCCACCACCCAGGTGCGCTTCTTGCGGGGCGCAGGCCGGGGCTGGACCGGCGAAACTGGTTCCTGCGGCGGGGCCGGCGGCGCGGCCCAGGCCGGGACTTCGCTCGCCGCCGGCGCGGCAGGCTTGGGCCGTTGACCCGAACCGGTCACCGAGTCCGCGGACTTCGCACGGAACGCACCCACAGCGAAGGGGTCGAAATCTTTCTCATCAGGCTTGGGCTCATCATCCAAAAAAACGAAGGGGGAGACAGAAGGGCCGGGTGAACGGGCCGGGGATGGCGCAGGCGTCGGCTTGAGTTCATCCAGGCGGGCGCGCGCCTGCGCGTGCGCCGGGTCGAGGCGCAGGAGGCGCTCCAGGCAGTCTTTTTCCTGCTGAACATCTTCCACGGCGCGGCTCAAAATCCACCAGGCCGGCGCAGAGGCGGGATTGCGTTTGAGATAGGCAAAGAGAAGCAGGCGCGCCTCTTCCGCCTTGTCTTCACCAAGGAGGAGTTCTGCATACTCCAGGATCTTGGGCGACTGCTCTTCCATGCCGCTATTGGGGCCGGGAACGGGTTAGAAGCCTTCCAGTTTCGAGAGGTCAGCCAAGCCTCTGGACAGGCCGGCAATTTGGCCTACCAAGGCGAGGCGATTCTTTCTGACCGTTTCATCCTCGGCCATCACCAAGACTTTGTCGAAGAAATTGTTGATGGAAGGGATGAGTTCGACGACGATTTCCAGAAATTCATTGACCGTGGACGGTGGGCCGTGGACCGCGGATCGAATCGCCTCATACAATGCCTTTTCTTCCGCCTCCGCGAATAACTGTCTGCTGACGGCTGGCAATTGATTACCCTCCACTCCCGCCGAACGAAGGATGCGCACGCAGCGCGCGTACCCAGGCAGGATGGTGGACCAATCTTTGCGCTCGACCCAAGCCTGCAATTGTTTGACTGCCTCCGCCGCGGCAGCCGGATTGGCGGATTGTTCCGCAAGGACGGCATCCACCACATCGTACCGGTAGCCTGCTTCCTTCAACAATACCGAGAGGCGCCCTGCCAGGAATTCGAGCACTTGCGCCTGCACCTCGCTGCTGACCTCAATCGGCTGCAGTCTGGCGGCCTTTTTCACCGCTTCGCGCAGGTCGAATGGAATACCGTGTTCCAGCAAAGGCTGGACGACGCCGATGGCAGCGCGGCGCAGGCCAAACGGGTCTTTCGCGCCCGTTGGTGCCAAACCAGCAGCAAATAAGCCAACAAGTTTATCTACACGATCAGTCAGTGCAAGGGTTAATCCTGGCTTACTCTCTGGTACAAGGTGATACTGTTCAGCAATTGCATCCGAGGAAGATTCTGGAATACTCCCCCATCGCTTAGTATATTCTCTCCCAATAATTCCTTGCAATTCAGGCATTTCAGTAACCATTTGAGTGGTCAAATCATGTTTTGCATATTGCACAGCGTACATGAGGTGATATCGTTCTTCATCAGAGAGGTTTAGCATTTCCGACAAATCGGTTGATAATGAATTCTCTCGCGCTGATTTTTCTCTTACTGAGCCAAGTTCTGAATGAAAAGTAAGGGTGTTAAGCTTTTGAAAGAAAACATCTGGCTCTAGCTTCATATCCTCGCGG
>JBFMCM010000166.1:0-4192 GCA_040754355.1 Chloroflexota bacterium
GAGGGGCGACACGTCGCTGACGGCCAGACCTGTGGCGCCGGCCATGCTTTCCGCCCCGGTGCGGACGCGCGCCTTGTGCGCCCGCAGCGCAAAACCGACGATGACGGCGAAGGTCGCGCCGGTGATGATGGCGACGAACACCACCAGCGGGATGGAGACGCGCTGGAATTCGGGCGTGGCCGGGGAGTTGAACAGCACCAGCGCGCCGACGATGAACGAGCCGATGCCGGCCGCCGTCAGCCCGCCGTGGGTGGGAGCCTTGATGTCAACGATGAAAAGCACGAAGGCGGTGATGATGAAGATCATCCCGAACCAGTTGACCGGCAGGAAGCCCAGCCCGTAGGCGGCCAGCGCCAGGCAGACCACGCCGATGAAACCGGCCACCCAGCCGCCCGGGCTGGAGATTTCGATCAGCACGGCCTGCACACCGATGGACAGGAGCAGGAAGACGATATTGGTGTTGGTCAGGATTTGCAGCAATTGCTCGATGAAGGTCATGTTGAGGGACTCAGTGCGCAGGCCCCCGGTCTGGAGCGTGAGCGGACCGTCCACCGTTTCCACGGTGAATCCGTCCAGTTGCGCCAGCAGGTCGTCCAGGTCGCCAGCGATGAAGTCAATCAGGCCGATTTCCAGGGCCTCCTGGGCCGAAACAGCCCGGGCTTCGGTGATCATCGCCACGGCCAGTTCCTGGGCCTCCGGCGGGAGGTCGGTGGTCAGCGAGCGCATCAGGGCCGACATGGCTTCTATGGCTTTGGCTTCCATGGTCTCGGTCAGGTCCTGGCCTTCCCCGCTCACCGGGCTGGCCGCGCCGATGGCGGTTTCGGGGGCCATGACCGAAGCGTGGCCTGCCAGGGTGATGACCGCCCCGGCCGAGGCGGCCCAGCCGCCGCGCGGCGTCACATAGACCACCACCGGGATGCGGCTGGCGCGGATGTCTTCCACCATGTTCTGCATCGTGTCAATGGCGCCGCCGGGCGTGTTGAGTTGCAGGATGACCATCTCCATGCCGTCCCGTTCGGCTACATCCAGGCCGCGTCTCAGGTAGGCATGGACGGAGGGCATGATGATGTCGTCAATGGTCAGCACCAGGGCGGTCGGCTGGCTGTCCGTGGTTGCAGCGGCGAAGACTGGCAGGGGCTGGAGCAGGAACAAGCCAATTCCGAGCAGGGTCAGGAGAAGCCGGGCAGTTTTCATTTCACACTCCATGTGCAGGGTATTATAACCGGGTTGGGTAAGAGGTTTCTTAACGCCCTCTTTCTTGTCTGAGGCGGCCTCCTCGGATATACTCACCCCATGCGCATCATTGAACGCAAATGGACCGACCTTTCCCTCGGCCACCAGGCTGTGCAAAACCTCCAGTCCCGGCTGGAGGGTGAATTTGGCCGGGCGGTGGAGGTGGGGCACAAACAAAAATACCGCCGCGAACTGACCGAGTGGCAGAAGAAACGCCGCATCTTCTTTGCTCTGGTCGTGCTGGCGCCGCTCTCCGTCATCGCCCTGTGCCTGACGATCTTCTACTTCCGCGAGGTGGCCTGCGTCCTGGCCTGGTGGCTGGTGACGGTCGTCCTGATCATCCTCGCGCTGGCCGTGGCCGGCTGGAACTTCATCCGCGAGATGGTCAGCGGGCGCCCCGTGCCGCAGCGCGCCCGCATCACGGCCGGGCTGGCCGAGCGCTGGTGGGAGAGCCTTTCGCCCAAAAGCCTGGCCCTCGGTTCGCCCGACCAACGCGGCGAGACGAATTTCCTGACGCTGCTGGCGCGCAGCCTGCCCGACGACTGGCTGGCGGTGCGCGGCCTGCTCGCCTCTGCCCCGGCTCCCTCCGACACCGACATCCTCCTGCTCGGTCCCTCCGGCCTGTGGCTCTTCGAGGTCAGGCACTGGAGCGGCAGTATCGGCAAACAGGAGGGGGTCTGGAAACGGACGCATCGAAAGCGTGAAGAAACCCTGCCCGGCCAATCCCCCGACGACCAATGGGTGCGCCAGCGGGACGAGATCCTGAAAACGGTCCAGACGCGCCTGCCGCACCTTGCCTGGACCTCGGACCTGCTGCACGGTGGGATGGTCTTTTCGCATCCCAAGGCAGAACTCCGCCAGCCCCGCATCCAGGGCAACACGGCTGCCTACGGCCCGGCGCGCGCCTGGCTGGAGCGCCTCCGCCAGAGCGAGCCGGATGTGCGTTTCATTCTGGAAGTTCGGTTGGAAATCCTGGACGCACTCATCACCTCCACCAGCCGCGGCGACAAGCAAACGGAATATGCTTCGTCGAAGGAGGAAGCCGAACGCCTTTACGAGCAGGTTGCCGGTCAGTTGCGGGAGTATGTGGCCAAGATGGTGAAGTGACTGCTTGACCGTCAGCGTCCCTCACGGTAGAATAACAGTCCCATGCGGGCGTCGCCAAGTGGTAAGGCATTAGCCTTCCAAGCTAATATCCGCGGGTTCGAATCCCGTCGCCCGCTCTCCATCTGTGTTCCAGTGTTCCTGTGCAACGGTGCCACGTGACACTGCGGCACATGGCACTGGAACACGCTTTTGGAACGGGCCCGTAGCTCAGTGGTAAGAGCAGGCGACTCATAATCGCTTGATCGCTGGTTCGAATCCAGCCGGGCCCACTTATATCGGGGTGGTCGAGTGGAGAGGAACGAGCAGCACTTGTTCTTTTGGCGGTGGTGAACTATTGTGGTGCACCACCGCCTTCGTTTGTCTTATCAGGGGGAATTTCTGATCATCGTTTTCGAATGAGGTCTTGTTTGGGGTAAGGTGTTATCATAGTAGACTATAATTCGCCAAATTCTTGGAGGTGTCCTCATGCCCAAAAGGATCCAGCTCATCCTGAACCCCTTCGCCAACCACGGCCGCTCGCTGCAAGCCGCGGCGGATTTGCAGCCCCTGACGGCAGACTACGACGCCGAATGGAAAGGTACGGAGCATCCCGGCCACGCTACCGACCTGGCCCGCCAGGCCGGGGAAGACGGCTGCGACCTGGTGGTAGCCTGCGGCGGGGACGGCACGGCCCACGAGGTGGTCAACGGGCTGATGCAGGTGCTCGAAAAGAAACGCCCTGCCTTTGGTATCGTCCCGCTGGGTTCGGGCAACGACTACGCCCACATCCTGGGCGTGCCGGAGGCTCCGGCTGAGGCGTTGTCCGCCTGCCTGCGAGGCAAGCCGCGCAGCCTGGACGTGGGCTCCGTCCGGGACGGGAAAGGCCGGGTGGAATATTTCGACAACACCATCGGGATCGGCTTCGACGCCGCGGTCACCATCCACACCCGCAGGATGACCGCCATCCACGGCTTCATGATGTATTTCGTCGCCACCCTGCAGACCATCCTGCGCAATTTCAACCCGATGGACCTGCACGTCGAGACCGACTCCGAGACCTGGGAGCAGGCCACCATCATGCTGACCCTCGGCAACGGGCCGCGCGAGGGCGGCGGTTTCCTGGTCACCCCGCAGGCCAAACTCGACGACGGCCTCCTGAACTATGTGACCGTCCGCAAGATTTCCCGCCTGACCATGCTGCGCCTGGTCCCGGAGTTCATGAAGGGCACCCAGGCGCGCTTTGAGCAGGTGCGCATGGGGACCTGCCGCAGGATGACGGTTACGAGCCGCCAGCCGCTCTACGTCCACTGCGACGGGGAAATTTACGCCGGCTTCGGGACCGATGTGCGTGACCTGACGATCGAAATCCTGCCATCAGCCCTGCGTTTCCTGGAGGCGGCGTGAACCTGGCCGCCATCCCCTACGCCCTCGGCTTCGGCCTGCTCGGTTACCTGTGCGGCTCGCTGCCCTTCGCCATTTGGATCACCCGGCTGGTCAAGGGGGTGGACGTGCGCGCCGCCGGTTCGGGTCACGCCACGGCCACCAACACCATCCGTCAGGCCGGTTTTCTGCCCGGCGCGTTGGTCTTTATTCTGGATGTAGGCAAGGGCTTCCTGCCCACCTGGCTGGCCTTGCGCTTCGCCCCCGCGGATTGGATCGCCCCGCTGACCGCTGCCCTGGCGGTGATCGGCCACTGTTGGCCGCTGTTCGCCGGTTTCCGCGGCGGGATGGGACTGGCCACCGCCAACGGGAGCATGGTCGCGGCCGCCCCGCTCTCGATTTTCATCTGCTATGGGCTGCTCATTCTTCTGACCCTGCTCCTGCGTCACAGCGCACGCGCCAGCGTCCTAGCCGGCGTCCTTTTCGCGCCCCT
>JBFMCM010000167.1:0-3355 GCA_040754355.1 Chloroflexota bacterium
CCTGCGTTCTTGCCGCTCGAACCGGAGGCTTTCCATCCGCCGAAAGGCTGGAAGCCTGGCCAGGCGCCGGTCGTGGCTCCCTGCGGGCGGTTGGCGTAAGCCACTCCCGCCTCGATGTGGTCGAAGTACCAGCGTGTCTCTTCTTCACTGCCGTAGAAACCCGCTGTCAGACCGTAGGTCACGCTGTTGGCTTCTTTCATGGCCTCATCAAGATTTTTGACTTTGGCAAGGGTGGTGATGGGTACAAACATCTCATGATGCCATAAACGATGTTTGGTTGGGAGATCTACCACCAGGGTTGGCTCGCAGAACCAGCCTTTGTCGAACAGGCCGCCGGTCCGCACCCGCCCGCCGGTTAGAAAATGGCCGCCGCCAGCGCTGATTTCCTTGCAGTAATCTTGGAAGTCGTTGTACGAACCTTCGTTGATGACGGGACCCAAATAGACGCTGCGATCGGTCGGGTCGCCGATGGTCAGTTTTTCGGTCAGGGTCTTGAGACGGGCAGTCAGGTCAGCGTACACTTGCGCTTCGACAAAAACACGGGAGGCAGCCGAGCATTTCTGACCCTGTAAACCGAAGGCCGAACGGACGATGCCCAGGGCAGCGCGCTCCAGGTCCGCGTGGCGCGAGACGATGACCGCGTTTTTGCCGCCGAGTTCGAGGATGACGGGGCGGATCCAGTTGCAGGCTGAGAAGTCGCGGAAAATCTTCGCGCCGACGTCGAATGAGCCGGTGAAAGTTACCCCGTCCACCTCGCAGGTGACGAGCGCCTGCCCGAGCGTGCGGCCCGGCCCGGTGACGAAGTTGATCACGCCCTCGGGCAGGCCGGCGTCCCGGAAGCAGTCCACCAGCAGGCGGACGATCCAAGCCGTGTCGGTGGCCGGCTTGACGACCACCGTGTTGCCGGTCACCAGTGCCGCGCCGGTCGGGCCGCCGGTCAGCGCGAAGGGGAAGTTGAACGGGCTAACCACCAGCCAGACGCCGTACGGGCGCAGGATGGAGATGTTGGTCGCTTCGTAGCCGACCAGCGGGTCCTTGCCCATCTCAACAACGTAGCCTTGGTTGGCTTCCATCTGGTCGCAGGCATACTTGATTAAGTCGGCAGTCTCCTGTACGTCGCCAAGCGATTCCATGCAATTCTTGCCAACTTCTAATGCCATCACCGCGCTCAACTCGAACAGGCGCTCTTCGATCAAGGCCGCGGCTTTGCGCAGCAGGCGGACGCGTTCCTGCCAGGGAGTCCGGCTCCAGCCGGGGAAGGCTTTGCGGGCAGCGGCCAGGGCCTCCCGGGCGTGTTTCTCGTCCCCTTTCTGCATGACAGCCAGCAGCCAGTCTGTGTTGACCGGCGAACGGTCCTCGAATTTCTCTTTGGCCAGCACATCCTTCCCGTTGATGAGCATGGCATGTTCCTTGCCCAGGCCAGCCTTGACCTTCGCCAGCGCCGCGTCGAAGCGGGTGTGCAGTTCCTCGGGCGGGTTGAACATGGTAGCATAAGTGAGTTTGAAGTCCGACATGGACACCTCCAGTAAATGGATAAACTAGATATTTAATATAAAAAATGATACCACCGATTTGCCTTGCTGAAAAGGAAATGGGTTCGAAGAACCGCAGCAGACCGGACCCTTTGACAAGCTCAGGGCGACGCCTTGCGCCTGCCGCGGGTCTCAGACCGGTTCTCTCCCGGCGCGAAATTGCGTGATTGTTGTTGGAAGGCTATTTCAGGATTTCGCCCGGAAAAAGTAAATCGAACTCGTCCCCTTTGCCTTTCTGGGCGAACATGTCTTGACCGATGACAGTGTCCTTGAATTTCAGGAAGTATGGCTGCTGCAGATGATATTCGCGCGCCTGCGCATCCCGGTAGATTTCCAGCAGGCTGAAGTGAGCCGGGTCCTTCTTATCCTGGAAAACCCGGAAGGAAAGGATACCCTCTTCCTTTATAGACTCGCGGGCGTCTTCCTCAATGGCTGCTTTGTAGGCCTCGATAAATTCCGGCTTTATGTAGTGGTGGAATTGGAAAATGACCATAGTGTTTCTCTTTTCAAGGGAGGCGAGGGAGGTCGGGAAAATATTGCGAAAGCCCCGGCTTTTCGCACAAGCCGAAGCAGCAATCATTACACCTTGATGTTCAAATCTGCCAGGTGCCCAATGGTTTTCGTGTCCATGCCTAGATTTTCCAGCAGGAGCGGATTATTCTGGGCTGCGTTTCCCAGGACTGACGTGGCAAGCCGGAAACTACGTAGGGCGGGGGAAATTCTTCCTTTCGTCTTTCCGACGGGCCCACTTTCCTTGCCGGTTAATTCAAATTGTGTCAAAGCCAGTTGGCCTGTCCAGATTTTTTTGCAGTTCGGGCAGACCGCGATCAACACGCCGTTATCTCCCAAGAGGATGTTCAATTCGCCTTGGTCTTCCATATGGACAAACATGGCCAGCCTCCTTATTTGAACAGGTTCGGGTAGAGTTTGCGGGCCTTGTTGATCGTATCCGTATCAGCTGCGGCGTTCAAAGCGTCAGCCTTCTTCTGGGCGGAATCCGCGCGTTGCTCGGCCTCTTCTTTCCCAGACGATCCAATTTGCAATCCGAAAAACGCGCCGACTAGAGTGCCAAGCGTTGTAGTGAATAGACCGATGACCGCGGTGATGTCAGTGGCTGTGTCCCAGCCCGCAATTAAAAGAGCGATCATCAGTATCGCGGCGAGCGAGAGGCCAAAGATGGACAGCGTCAGCGCGCTCTTGATACGATATTTCTCCAGGGCACGATCTTTCTTTTGCTCGCTTTGGTTTTCTTGTGCGGTGTCCTTTTCTTGTGGATCGCCCATGTTCTACTCCTTCTTGAAATGAATGGTTTTAAAAATGAGTATACAGGAATTGCAGTGGAATTTCAATTGTCTGTCAACTCTTGACGGTCCTCGTCCGCGGATAAAACCATCACTTTGAAGGCCTCAGCGTATTCACATCCGTGCTCCTTGCCCTCTTCTGCTGCCCACTCACGGAGCATTTTCTCCGGATCCCAGTCGCCCAACTGGCTGGCGTGCTTTTTCAACGCGGCGATTTTGAGATCTAGTGTTGAACTGATTTCTACCCAGGTATCCGATTTTTCCGCCCCGTGGACGTAGACGCGTTTTACGTCATGCGGTTCCAGACCTTCATCCAGCAGTTCGGTGAAAATGAGCCGCGTCCCGGCGGAGGGGAAGGCGGCGTAGAGACCGGCCTGGGCAGCGGCGCGGTGGTCAGGGTGGTTGATGTAGCCGTTGCCGTAGAAGACGCCCTGCGGGTCGCCGATAACGACCGCCTCGGGCTTGTAGCGGCGGATGAGACGCGTCAGATCGCGGCGCAGGTTCAGGGTCGGTTCGAGTGCG
>JBFMCM010000168.1:0-8760 GCA_040754355.1 Chloroflexota bacterium
CCACGCATCCAGCGCCAGTGGGGCCTGACCAGCCCCATGATGCGCTTGAAGGTTTGGCCGGTCAGTTGACTGGTATGTTCTTCTTCTTCGAGTTCGATGATGTCGTCAGGCATAGTTCCTCCGAAGGATGAAGGCGGAAGGATGAAGGATGAAACCTGTCATCCTTCCGCCTTTGTAATCTCTTCTTCCAATTCCTCGTCAATGCGAGTCTGGATTTCGTAAATCTTCCGGTACATCCCATCTTGGGTCACCAACTCTCCATGTTTGCCCATCTGGACGATTTCACCTTTGTCCATCACAACAATCAGGTCGGCATTCATCACGGACTGGATGCGGTGGGCGATGATGAACGTGGTGCGGTTCTCCATCAGCCGGTTCAGCGCGGACCGTATCTCTGCTTCCGTTTCCGTGTCCACGCTGGAGGTCGAGTCGTCCAGGATCAGGATGCGCGGGTTCTTGAGCAAGGTGCGGGCCACGGCCACGCGCTGCTTCTGCCCGCCGGAGAGTGTCACGCCCTTCTCGCCGACCAGCGTGTTGTACCCGTCCGGGAAGGCCAGGATCACGTTGTGGATGGCAGCGGCGCGGGCGGCCTTCTCGATCTCTTCCTGAGGAACATCGCGCCCGACCCCATAAGTGATGTTGTCGCGGATCGAGCGGCTGAACAGGAAAGGTTCCTGTTCCACGATGCCGATTTGCTTGCGCAGGTACTCACGCGGGTATTCGTTCAAATCCGCACCATCAAGAAGTATGCGCCCGTCGGTGTATTCGTGGAAACGGGGCAGCAGGTTGACCAGCGTGGTCTTACCCGAACCGGTCGAACCCAGCAGCGCTACCGATTGTCCCGGCTGGACCCGGAAACTGATATCCTTCAACACGTCCGCGTTCCCGTCGCTGTACTGGAACGAGACATTCTCGAAGACAAGTTCGCCGCGTGCTGGACCATTGGTCTTGACCGCGCCATCGGTCAACGGCTCGCGCTCCTGCTTGACGATTTCCATCAGGCGCTCGTACGAGACCAGGCCAGTGGAGGTGTTGACGATGATCCTGCCCAGGTTGCGCATTGGCCAGATGAGCCAGACCACCAGCCCCACGTAAGCCGGATACGTGCCGATGGTGATCTCGCCATTGATTGCCAGTACACCAGCGTATATGAACCCGGCCAGCATCTGGAAGCCGCACAGCAGGTCCGAGAGCGGCCAGAAGAGCGAGTGCATTGTTAGCAGTTTGCGGCCGCGGCGGAACTTTTCCCAATTGTCCTTCTCGAACTTGTCCATCTCGTAGCCTTGGCGGGCGAAAGCCTTGACGACGCGCACGCCGGTCAGGTTTTCCTGCAGGGTGGTGGAGAGTTTGGCTTCCTGCTCCTGGTATTTTTCGTAGGCCTTGGTCACGCGTTTAAAGAACCAGATAGACACGCCGATGATGACTGGGATGACAGCCACTGAGACCAGCGCCAGTTTCCACGAAAGCGACCAGATGGCGATGAAGTTGATGATGAACAGCAGGACGATGCGTCCAACACCGATGGCCTGGTCGTTGAAAAAGGTGCGGATTGCGTCCACATCCGAGGTGACGCGCTCGATCAGGTCTCCAGTGGGGGTCTTGCTGTGGTAGGCGAAACTCAACCGCTGGATGTGGTCGAAGAGGAAGTTGCGCAGGCGGCGGGTGATGCTCTCGGCCGAGTACGACGCCAGCCGGCTGGAAATGTAGGCGAATCCGCCTTCGAACAGGGCCAGGCCGATGAATCCCAGCGCGATCAGGATCAGGGTCCGCGAAAGCGTGCCGGCGAATGGTTCGATATTGCCAACCACCGTGTCGGCGAAGTTCCGCAGGAGAAGGTAAGTGAGAGTCTTCGATAATGCGGAGATCGCCAGCGTCAGGTTGGCGGCCACATACGCCATGCGATAGCCGGTCATCATGCGCAGCATCCCGGCCAGTTTCTTCTTGCTCAAGGCTTTGCGGAAGTCGAAGTAGGTTGAGGGAGCGGTGGTTTCCATAGGTCAATCCTGTTTTTGGAGTGCGACGGCTTGCCGTCGCAACCGCAGGAGGTTGCTCCTGCACTCCAAAGGAAATAAAAAAAGCCACGGTGTCGGAGAGCACCGTGGCATACAAGCAGAAGGAGTTGACATTCAGTCAACAGGCGCACTCCGAGGAGGTAGAATCATGCCAGCCGCATCCGAAACGCGGTTACGCAGTAAGTCAATGAAAACGATACGGGTGAACATGAAGTGCGCCTCCTTTCTTTAGAATTTGCTTAATGCTTGCCGAGTTTATCACTGGCGAAGGGAATTTGTCAAGGAAAAGGGCGAAATCATTGACAGGCGCGCTAGTATTCGATAAAATATGAACCAATGGTTCATAACTTTTACTCCGACTGGTCTCAAATCCATGCTTATATCCTGAAGTTCGAAGAGCAGGGCCTCGCCACGCGCACTTTTCGCCGGCTCGATCCAGAGCGCCAAAAGGCCATCGTACAAGCCGTCCTCGACGAAGCCGTGGAGAAAGGCCCGCCTGCAATCAATATCAAGCAGGTGGCCGACAGGGCAGGGGTGGCGGTCGGGTCACTATACCAGTATTTCAACAACCGCGAGGGGCTGCTGGCATTTACGACCGCGTTGACTGTCCAATTGTTGACCGATGTTTTTGCGATGATCCGGCCTTTCTTGTTAGAGATGCCTCTAAAAGACGCCTTGCGTGCCTATCTCTCCGAAGGCATGAAATGGGGCCAGACCATGCAAGGGTTGATCCAGTTCTACGGACGCGCCGCCTACACTGGCGATCCGGCCTTGACCGAGACCGTCGTCCGCCCGGTGGCTGTTGCTATGCGCGAAACCATGCTGGAGATGCTGACCGCTGCGCAGGCGCGCGGCGAACTGCGTCCCGGTCTGGACCTGGAGGCGGCGGCTCGGGCGGTCAATGCCTGGGTCATTGCCCTGAGTGACAGCCAGATGCTCCCGTATTTGAACACCTACTTCCAGGTCACGGATGAGACAGTGGTGTTCGAGCGCGTGCTCGAGTCGGTTCTAACAATACTAGAGAAAGGCATGTTGACATGAACACAATTCTGTTCTGGCTCTATCTTACAAACCTGACGCTGCTCATCCTGCACGAAATGGACTCGGCCTACTGGAAGGAGTGGGACCTGTTCCGCCTGCCGGGTGGAATTGGCGGGTTTCTGCTCATCCATTTGCCCCTATGGATCATTGCGTTATACGGACTGATACTCCTACGCGAGGGATCCGTGGTTGGTTTGGTTCTCTCGTTGGTGCTCAGTTTAGCCGGTTTGTTTGCTTTCGGCATCCACGCTTGGTTCATCCACAAAGGACACCCAGAATTCCGGCTGCCAGTGTCACGGGGCATTCTGTGGTCGCTGCTCTTCATCTCGTCAGCGCAGGCAATTCTTGCTGTCCTAGCCTGGAGGTAGGAGGCGGCAATGTCGAACATGCGGCGCACATTTGTTTTGTTCAATAGGTTTTTCATGGTTCCCATGTTTCGGCTGGGATTCGGCCCCTTCATGGGCAACCGCGTCACCGGCTACATCATGGTCTTGCGGACCATCGGCAGGAAGAGCGGGAAGGTTCGCTACTCGCCCGTCAATTACGCTATCCATCGCGGGAATGTCTACTGCATGGCCGGCTTCGGGCGCCTTTCGGATTGGTATCGCAACCTGCAGGCCACAAAAGAAGTCGAAGCCATACTTCCTGCTGGGGCAATCTATGGTCGTGTCGAGGAAGTGGCAGATAGCGCAGAACGGAAATTAGTCTTGCGCATGATTCTAAAGAATGCCGGATTTGCGGGTTTCTTCGAAGGTCTCAATCCTTTTACGGTGACTGACGATGAATTACTGACAAAGACAGCCGGATTGCCTCTGCTGCGCATTCATCCAATAGGGGTGGGGAATGGTGCCTCCGACCCCGGCGGCTGGATACGCCTTTGGACAGGACTATCTGTGCTTGCGTTTATTGCCTTGATCGTTTTTCTCATCGTGAGGTAAATCAGGTGATCCAATGAGTACTGTCGTTCTCCAAACAGAGGGCCTCACCAAACGCTATGGCTCGCTGACAGCCGTAGAGAACCTTTACCTCGAGATTTACGGAGGTGAAATCTTCGGCTTTCTGGGACCGAACGGGGCTGGAAAAACCACCTCCATTTCGATGATGTGCGGTCTGCTCAAGCCGACCGCAGGCCGCGTCCTCATTCACGGCAAACTTGTCCATGGGGGATCGCCCGAGGTGCGCGCCCGCGTCGGCGTCTGCCCGCAGGAAACCGTCCTGTGGGAAAAACTCACCTGCCTGGAACAACTCGAATTTATCGGCGAGCAGTACGGGGTCCCGCGCCGCACCGCCCGTCAGCGCGGCGGTGAACTGCTCGAAATCCTTGGCCTTTCGCTTAAAGCCAACACCCTGGCCGGGAATTTATCCGGCGGGATGAAGCGCCGGCTGAACCTGGCTTTGGCCCTCGTCCACGACCCTGAAATTCTAGTCCTAGATGAACCGGAAGCCGGTCTCGACCCACAGAGCCGCGTGCTGGTGCGGGAATATGTCCGTTCGTTAGCCCGCCGCAAGACCGTCATCCTGACCACCCATAACATGGACGAAGCCGACCGCATAGCCGATCGGGTGGCAATCATTGACCACGGGAAATTACTCGTCGTGGACACGCCCGAGGCGTTGAAACGCGCGGTGGGGGAGGGGGATGTGCTCGAAATGGATGCTTGGCCGGACCCGTTACCTGCCAAGGTCATTCTTGGCGGCTACTTCCCTGATGTGACTTCCGTCAACCACGCCGTGACGGTGCGCGGCCGCGACCTGCTGTCTCGTTTGCCGGAAATACTTGCTTCTTTGCGTGAATCCGGCATCGAAACCGACCACATCCAACTGCGTACCAATACACTCGAAGATGTTTTCCTGTCGCTGACGGGGAGGAGGCTGCGCGAATGAGGCTCCTTAGCGTTTTCCGGAAAAGTTTCCGCGAATCGAAGCGCGATTTGTGGGTGTTATTGCTCAGCCTGGCCTTTGCGCCGTTGTTCGTCTTCCTCTACTGGCTGATGACGGGTGGGACAGGTTCGACCTCATATTCCGTATTGGTAATTAATAAGGATAAGCCAATCACTTTAGCGGACGGCTCCACCCTCTCTGGAGGCGAGGACATCATTGCCGGGCTGCGCAGCCTGACTTACGAGAATGGTAGCCCGCTTTTGCGCGTCACCTTGACTGATGATCAGGCTGCGGCAGAACAAAAACTGCGCGATCGCGCCGCCGCGCTGTTGGTCATTATCCCCGAAGATTTTTCAGTGCAGCTGGCTGCCTTTCAAGAGGGTGATCTCTCTGCTGAAACGAATGTCACCTTCATCGGCGATATGTCCAACCCAACTTACACCGTTGCAGCGGTGATGGTGATGACGATATCGGACAGTTACGCCCAGGGTTTCACCGATGCTCCGCGTCCAGTGGAACTGGTCGAGGTCCCGATGGGCGCCTCAGCGGCGCGCACTGAGTTCGAGAACTATGTCCCCGGTTTGTTCATTTTCTCGGTCATTATTCTAATCTTTCAGGCGGCCATGACGCCGGCTCGCGATATCGAAAACGGCGCCCTGCGCCGTCTGAGGCTGACACGGTTGAACTCATTCGAGTATTTAGGCGGCATAACCCTCTGGTTGACCCTGGTGGCCCTGCTTGAAGTCGTGCTGACATTTGCCACGGCTGTGGCGCTCGGCTTTCGCAGCCAGGGTCCGCTCTGGCTGGCGCTGTTGGTCGCTGTCATAACCTGCTTGTCAGTCATCGGCACCGGATTGATCGTGGCTTGCTTCTCGAAAAACGTCTCGCAGGCCTTCGTCATTGCCAATTTCCCGCTCGGTCTCCTGATGTTTCTAACCGGTTCCATTTTCCCCTTGCCGCGCACCAATCTATTTACACTCTTCGGTCATGGCATCGCCATCTACGACTTTCTGCCGCCCACGCACGCCGTCATTGCCTTGAACAAGATATTCACGCTTGGGGCAGGGCTGAAGGACGTGACTTTCGAACTGGCAGCGTTGGCCTTGCTGTCCGCCCTGTATTTTGGAGTGGGGGTCTTGCTTTTCAGGCGGACGCAGATGAACTGAATACCCCCGGGGCAGAATACATCACGTCTGCTCAAAAATTTCATGATAACCCTTATCCAACTCATCATCCGACAGGTGGGCGTAGCGTTGCGTGACTTGGATGCTGGCGTGCCGCGCCAGTTCCTGGGCCAGTTTCAGATTGCCCGAGGCGCGCAGGACCGTGGTGACGAAATAGTGGCGGAACGAGTGGGGCGTGATGCGACCCGAGGCCTGGTCGCCGAGCGCCTGAGCCGCGCGTTCACGGACGATGTTCCTGCCGGTTGTCGTGGTCATCGGTTTGATCTTTTTCCCAGCGCCTTTGTCGTGACGGGCAAAGAGGGGCAGGGAGGGGAGGGGGCGTCCGCTGGCGCCGTCGAGGGCTGCGCGGGCAGAAAGGTAACCCTTGAGCGCAAACAGGCTGCGGGTCGAGAAACGCACGATGGCCTGTTTATCGCCTTTACCGATGATGATGGCGCGGCCTTCGTTCCAGTCGAGGTCGCCGCGATGCAAGCCGCAAGCCTCGTGGACGCGCAATCCTGTATCTGCCAGGGTCAGCAGGAAGGCGCAATCCCTTAATGCGCGTAACCGTTCATCTGGATTGTCAGACAACTGGACCGTGATCTTATTTATAAACTCAAGAACGCGCTCGATGTCTTCGCGCGGGAATTGGGGCAGGCGCTGGCCGGCGCGGCGGGTGCGGTTTCGAATGAACAGGTCCAGGCGAGGCAGGTTGACCTCGGCCAATTTTTCACCTGCCAGGTATTGGTAAAAACCCTTTACAGCCTGTGTGTAGAGACGTTCGGTGGCGGATGAATAAACCTTCAAATAAGAGAGCATCCAGGCAGCGCCATCCTCACTGAGTTGCGAGACAGGGGACTCGGCTTCGATCCAGTGCTCTTTCAATACGCGCATAAAGGCGCCCATGGCATTTGCATAGGCGCGGGCGGTATTTTCACTGCGGGCTTCCTGAATGGTTTTCAGATAGCCCTGCACGGCTTCGGCGAGAGTTTTCGTGGTTTCCATGCGCATATCTCTATGTTTATGATAATATTACTTATCGAAAGCATTGTTATTTTATCCCCAAATCCCTGGCTTGTCAACTCCCCCTCTGTCTGTGTTCCGGTTTTCTGTGTCCCCGTGTCAAGTGTTTTAGAATGGGATCCCTAGGTGATACGGAGACACTGGAACTCTTGTCACGTGCTACCCCCTCCCCTGCCCCACTGGGTAGTGGTCTTCCTTGGTGCTTTGCAGTTGATCAATACGATTTTACCCGCTTGACCAGAGAATCGGATCGTAGGGAGGCAGTTCACAGCGCAGGGGCGTATCCGTGCGATACCCTAAGGCGTAGCCGGCTTGTATAAGCTGGTGGATTTCACTCGTGCCCTCGTAGATCACCGCGCCTTTCGAATTGCGCAGATAGCGCTCCACGTCGTACTCGTCACTGAAACCGTACGCTCCATGCACCTGGATCGCCTCGTTGGCGGCCTCGAAGGAGGCATCGGTGGCAAACCATTTCGCCAGCGAGGTTTCGCGGGTGTTGCGTAAGCCCATGTTCTTCATCCAACCTACCCGCAAGTATGCCAGGCGCGCCAGTTCGTAGGATTGTACCATGCGGGCTATCTTTTGTTGGATCAACTGCATCTTGCCGATCTCGCGGCCAAAAGCGCGGCGCTCATTGGCATAACGGATACTCGCCTCCAGGCTGGCGCGGATGAGTCCCGTTGCCCCCGAGGCGACGGTGTAACGGCCGTTATCCAGGCAGCTCATGGCAATTTTGAAGCCTTCACCCTCCTCACCCAGGCGGTTGGCAACGGGCACGTGTACATCCTGGAAGGCGATCCAGCCAGTTGAGCCGGCGCGCACGCCCAGTTTTCCGTGGATGTCGCCGGCGGTGACGCCCGGGCGGTCGAGTTCCACCAGGAAGGCGGAGAGTCCCTCGTGCGGGTCGGGGGCGTCCTTGTTGGTGCGACCCATCCACAGGCAGTGGTGCGCCTTGGTCGCCAGCGAAATCCACATCTTCTCGCCGTTCAGGATGTACTCGTTGCCATCCCGCCGCGCCGTGCTGGTGATGGCGGCGACGTCCGAACCCGCCCCGGATTCGGTCAGCCCAAAACAGGCGATCTTCTCTCCACGTGCCTGCGGCACGAGGAAGCGTTGTTTTTGCTCCTCGGTCCCCCACTGGAACAATCCCATGCTGTTCAACCCGACGTGGACCGACATCACCACCCGCAGGGAGGTGTCCAGGGCTTCCAGTTCTTCGCATACCAATCCCAGTGAGATGTAATCCATACCCGCTCCGCCATACTTCATCGGCAGGCAGACACCCAGCAGACCCAACTCGCTCATGCGCGGCAAGATAAAGTCAGCCATCCGCCCCTGCCGGTCTGACTCCTTGATGACTGGGGCGACCTCTTTTCGAACGAACTCGCGGACTGTATCTTGCACCATGCGGTGCTCTTGGGTGAGGGAGAAGTCAATCATGTGGGGAATTATAGCAAAATCATCGTCCTGCACCAGGGGCAGACAATAATATTTGGGCGATACCGAGTACCAGATAGTCCTGACAGTACAGCAGCACTGGACAGGCCCTCCCCCGCCCGTCTCGGATACCCCGTCCGGTAAACCCAATCATGCCGCTTCATCCAAACTGCGTTATACTTGCAACCTTGGAAATCAACGGA
>JBFMCM010000169.1:0-26193 GCA_040754355.1 Chloroflexota bacterium
GGAGACTGGCTGGACGAGAAGCTCAGCCCGGCCGGTTCATCCCCCCGGGTGTGGGGAAAATAACATAAACCGTGTTCGGCGGGGACTTCCAACCGGTTCATCCCCACGGGTGTGGGGAAAATACCGGCACAGAGCGCCACCGGCGACGCCGTAACGGTTCATCCCCACGGGTGTGGGGAAAATTATTCAATAATAATATAAAGTAGTATAGACCTTCGGTTCATCCCCACGGGTGTGGGGAAAATAATTTGTCCATATTGCGAGTCATGACTCCAGACGGTTCATCCCCACGGGTGTGGGGAAAATACTATATTTTGGTCTTACCGAACTAATTACGGCTTTTCCTCCATATTTGGCGGTTCGATTTCATCTTCATCTACTTTTTCCTCTGGCTCTAAAGGTATCTGAATCAATTGTAATCCTTCCACTTCGACAATCCGCCGGGTGGTATCTCCTTCCATTCGCATCTTGAAATGCTGCTCGGTATTCGTTGACCAGAGTTGGACAATTCCGCCTGTCCCGCGCGCCTTGCAGCACTTTTCCCATAAACGCTCGCGCACCATGCCATTGACGTGCCCAACAAAGATACCACTGCGCGGTTCGATCAACCAGCGCGTCAGTTCGCCGCGCAAGCGCAGGGGCACTCTTTCCAGGATCATGACGATCATTCGGACGCCTCCTCGCCCTCTTCGGGCGCGTCCCATAGAGGTCCGGGAAGCGCAGGGTCGCCTTCGTAATCATCGCCCTCGGCAAAGGCCTCCGGGTCAATCTCCAGCAGCCGCTCAATGTCCGGCAGGATGCGTTCCAGTAGTTTCGTCTCACGGAATTTCTCCCGGCAGGCAGTGCGCACACGCGCCTCCACGCGGTCGCTGGTCTCCGCCACCGTCTGAAACGCCAACGGGATGGTGATCTCAGCCTTGTACAGGTCGGCAATATCGTAGACGAAGGACAGTTGCTTGCCGGTATGGATAAATCCCAGTGCCGGGGAATAACCGCCTGAGACGATGGCCGTATGACACAGTCCGTTCAACAGCGCATGGGCGGCGGATAGGGCGCGGTTGACCGGGTCACTGTTGCCCCAGTCGGCGCGGTTGTAACTGCGCCCATGCCAGGGAACACCGTACTGACGACTGGCCTGGTAGTAGGCGCTGCGGACGCGTGAACCTTCCATGCCGCGGACCTGTTCCAAGGTCAGATTCGCATCGAGCGGCTCGGGGAAACGCGCCAGGTACATGCGCCGGATCACGCCCAGGCGCAATTCGGGGTTGCAGGACATTTCCGCCTGCCGCAGCAAGTGAAACGACCGGCGCGTCTCCCCGGTACCAGAAGCATAGAACTTCGTCCCGTCCTCCCCCACCCAGACCACGGCGCAGCCGTTATCGGACAGGGTGCGGATGGCGGCGTGGGTGATCTTCGTGCCCGGACCGAGCAGCAGCACCGACAGCGCCGCCACCGGGATCATCACCCGACCCTCATCCTGGCGGATGTATTCGATGGCATGTTCCTTCTGGTTGAGGACAGCGTGTTCGACATAGAGGTAACTCAGGCTGTCGCGAAGTTTGGGCAATACGTGTAAATCTTGCATATCTCACTTCCTTTCCTGTAACTATTCGGTTGTTAAGGTGCGGATGGAGACCGAGCCTGCCTCGGAGCGTTTCCCGCGTCTCCGGCGGGGTGCACTCTTTGACAGGCTCCCAGTACGATTCGTACTACCCGCGAGCAGGGGCTATGGACAAGAGGCCGAAGCCTAACCCCTTACCGCTCCCAATTCCTGCGGCAACATTTTTCACCAGCAGGTCGGGATTTTCTACTTGCAGGATGCCTTCAAACTGCGCCGAGACAAAACGCATGCGCCGGGCATCATCCTTCTCGATAAATAGTTTGCCGCGCAGGTTGACTTTACCGGTCACATGCGCCGAGAGCAACGTCCCGCCGGCTGCTTCGACCTTGCGTTTCAACCATGCCAATTGATCTTCCTCGCGGAAGAACCCGATACGTTTCGCGTTTTCTTTCAGCCGTTTGGTCGGGTTGGCGCGCAGACGAAAGGCCAGCGCCTGCCCTCGGCGGAATTGCAGGTCAATCTCTTTCCAAGCGGGGTTTTCCACCCCCAAGGGCAAAGCGGCCTCATCGAGCAGGTAATTCTTCCGGTCGGCGTGAAGGAACAACCAATCGGGTTGTTGTTGCGACTGCACCAGCAAAGTAGGAACTCCCGTTCTGGGATGCAGGTCCACGCGGAAGAGGATGCCCGACGGCTCGTTTTCCTTGAAATTGGCGTTCGGAAACGCCCGGCAGACGGTGCGGTGCATTTCGTAGGGGTCCGCCAGTTCGTGCTGCACCTGACGCGAACGCGGGTTGAGAATGAGGCGGGAGAGATACATCAGGGAGCCTCCGGATTTTCGATTGGTGGAACGGGCCAGGTCATAAAACGGGTGGTCAGACGCCGGGGGGCGAAGCGCCGCTGGCCGAACGAGAGCGGTTGGTCTGGGCGGATAAGGTAACCATCCGCGTCTTCCAAAACCAAGCGCACCTGTAGAGAGGAGGGGCGAGCAATGAGCGGTGGATGGGTTGTCAACGCCGTTTCCAAATCGGCGTTCTGCCTCAAACCATCAGGCAAGTAGGGTGGTTCAGCGGGAATGAAAGCCTTGCGTCCCAAGAAGAGCGGCCAGATGGGGTTCTTGAGCGCGGCGTGCAGGCGCTGCAAGAGGGGCAAGTCATCGCCCTCCAGCCCGGCCAAAAAACAGGCGTCGGCCAGATAGTAGCGGCGAGAGACTTCGGTTTCCTTGATGCCGCCACCCGCCTTCAGTACATCCTTGGCCGTGTGGTAATCCATTTTGAGCGTGCCTTCGCGGTCAGCGCGAATGCCCATACGCAGGGCGGCCAGGGGCTGCAGGGCGGCGTCATCGGCGCGGTCTATGCCCAGCGCGGCGCACAGCAAACCAACAACGCCGCTCTTGGAGGGTTCCAGCCCGGTATCGCGCACGGTAAAGCGGCTTTGCACGCCCCACGATTGCATCGGCCCGCACAGGCGAAGCAGCAGAGTGTGCATGGCTCACTCCAGTTCTGCCAAAATGGCCGCAATCCATTTCTCGCGATTGTCTTTGAGGGCCTCTTTCAGGCTTTCGAGCGGAGCGTCTTCGGGCAGGCACAGCACCGCCGGGGTGACGCCTTCACCGCCGTAGATTTTGGTCAGTCGGACCCAGTAGGCATCCAGGGCGCGGATGGAGGGCTTGAGATAGCCGCCGTCTCGGTCTGCCTTGACAGGCGTCTCGAAGGCATTGGCCAGCGACCAAGCCACACCGTCCTTGCGGGCAACGCCCAGCAGGAAGTCGGGCGGGTTTTGGGCGGCAAAGGTGTTTTGCTTGCCGGTCGGCACGGCGGTGATGGCGGCGCGCAGGAAGCCTTCGACGGTTTTCTTTGCCAATGCTTTATCGTCTTTGAGATTCTTGACCAATTGATCCCAGCCAATACGGGCGTAGCGGTAGTAGGTGGCACTGTCGAAGGCGGTCACGCCGATCATGCCTGCGCCTGTTTCGTCGTCCTGCTGCAGGTCGTCCACGGCGGTGTAGTAATCCAAATCCATGCTCACGCGATGTGTGGAGATAGCGTGCGCCACCTGGCAGGCAGCATCCAGATTCAGATCGGGCTTCTCGGCCAGCATCCGGCCAAACAGAGCAATATCCGGCGCGCTGGTGCGGTTTTTGAACGCTTTGACCCACTCACTGACAATAGGCTTGAGTGCTGGTGATTTGCCATCCTTGAGCGTGGAGACGACGTCGTCCCACTTCTCTTGGAAAGCGGCGACAATCTCGGCGATTTCGCTCTTGCTCAGGTAGAGCAGCACTTTGCTCTTGGGTTGTTCAGTTTTCTTGTCTTTCTCAGTGCCAATGCCCAGTTCGTTGGCAAAGGCTTCAGAAACCGCCCAGGCCTGTTGTTCATCCTTGCCTGCCTCGATGAGCGGTTTGGCAATCAGACGGGTGAGCCATTTGGTGCGGTCGGCCAGTTCGACAGCGGTGGTTTTGGCGAAAATGTCCTCCCGCCGGATGGCACGCTTGATGCACTGGCTGGAGATGCGCGCCCTTCGCACCCCGCCGAAGTCGGTATCCTTGGGGTTTCCGGTATCATCGCGGTTGAGGTTGGAAGGAGCAAAGTTTTGGAGGATGTGAAGTTCAATGAACATGGTGGTATTTCCTTTCTTGGTTGAGCAAAATCAGGATGGGGTTTCTTCTTTGATCGGGCGGCTCCAGAAGGCGCGCGCCCACCGCTTCTGCACGCGGCGGTCTTCGTCATCCCAGGCCAGGATATCCCAGAACAGTTGGTTCCAGTCCACGGGACTGTCTTTAGACTTGAGAAAACTGACTGCCTGGCGCAGGTAATCGGGCAGGTCTTCGGGATGGGCCGCCAGCAGGACGGTGAAGCGCCGCTCCAGTGCTTCTTTGCCCTTGCCTTCGGGGTCGGCCTGGCGGAAGTGGTCGCCCATATTGCCCTTGCCGCCGGGGGCCGGGTGCAGGGCAAATAGCGAGGCGATGAGGTAGCAGGCGTTCTCCAGTTTTTGGCTGCGCTGCGAAGGCAGAAGCGGCTCGACGAAGGGGAACATTTGCGGCGCGGCGCCGGGCGGCAGGCCAAGTCCGCGCCGCAAGGCAGCCAGCGCAGCGCGGTCGTTTTGCGCCTCCAACCCTTGCAGATAGGCAATGAAATCGTGAATCTTTTGTTCAGTCATGCGGGTACCTCCTTCTTGATTCCATTCGAATTTTGAGCATGATCGGGCTTGGGAAAAACTTCATTCAGCGAATATCCCAACATTCCGCGGGCGCGGACGGCGGCTTTGAGCGCCGCGGGATCGTCCCCAGCAGCATTAGCGGCCTGTTCGAGCGCCTCCCACGCCGCCTGGCGCAGGGTCTCGTTCCAGGAATCCATGGCTTTGGGGTCGTGGGGCAGGTCTTCCAACAATTGCATAAAGGGAAGTTCGAGGCGCTGCCAGTAGATGCGGTCTACGTTCCAGTGCATCATCAGACTGCCGGCCTGCTCACGGGTGATGTGGCCTATTTCCTGCCATTTCTTACCATCCACATTTGGCGAAAGGACGAGCGCTGCCAGCCATTGAGCGGCAATTTTCAAGGCGAAGTGCGTTTGTTCTGCTTTCTGGATGGCATTGCTCAACTTCACCACCAGGTTTTCATCCTCCAAGTATTCCAGCGGCAAAGGCAGATGGTTTTCTTGAAAGAACTCGACCTTGGCTTGGTCGTTTGCCATGCCCAGCGCCATGAAACGAAACTTTTGCTTATGGGGAATCCATCCCTCGCTAACGAGATTGGCTAGCGCATGGAAAGTCTGCGGCGGCCTACCGTGCTCGCTTTTCAAACCGAAGAGGGAGCCGCTATCTCGCCAGAGAGCGCGGTCTTCGGAAAAGCGGGTAATCAGCCAGATTTCCTCGTTGCCTTTTCCATGCCCCTTTCGATAGAGTTTGAAAGAATCGAAGACAGACGCGTTTAACCGCAGGCCCGGAGCCACGGACATCGCGCTGACGGTCGGGGATTTCTCATCCCCTTCGGGGATCAGCAGCACGCGGCGGTTCTGCCACGTCAAGTAATCCAGGTAGCCCAGGGGAATTTGGCGATTTGACCGATAGGGGTCATCCTGCTCCCAGGCGGGGCGGTCGTCTTTTGACCTCATGTTGTTTAGTTTCTCGTCCGGGTATTTCATCAGGTTGAGCATCAAGACCCGAAACAGGTCATCGCTTTCCACTAGAAAGACAATACCACGCGCCCAGGGCCCGTCCGTGAAACCCTGGCCAGGGATACCAGACAGGCCTGATAGCCCAAATGTCTGGGCGACCACCACCGTCCGGGCGGCTTTAGCGGGTGTAAGTGTGACGCCAGCCTCTTCGGTGTGGTGGTCGAACAAGACAGCATTGTTCCCTGAAACCATGTCCAGCGCCAACGAGGCAATGGATTTTGGCCTCACCCGGTCATCGCTTGCCTGATAGAACGGCCTCTGCGGATGGAACAGGTCGAAGCGATCGCGCCACTGGTCGAGGTAGCCGTTCACCACCTCCGGCAACCAGCGGCCTCCATCCCACAATTCACCCCACGCTTCCCAAACGCGTGGGCCGCGCAAGGCGCTGTGCAGCACGGCCAGCAGCAGGCGGTAGAGCGCAGCGGTCTCCAGCGGCGAATCGCCCTGCACGCCGCGCAGTTCATGGGCGCGCAAGAGAGTCTGCCGCAGGCCGAGTTCCCCCACGCTGCCGTCCGGGTGAACGCAGGAAATCCAGGGTTCGTCAACGAGACTGTATGAGTAAGTCATTGGGCCTCCTTCGAGTTCTTGATCACTTGCAAACCGAGTTCACGGCTGAGTTTCAGGGTAAAGTCTGCGCCTCCGGGATGATATTCCCAATTGACATCGAACAGGATTGGGAAGTGGTCGCGCACCGCCGCCGACTTCTTCCACTCAGAAGTGCGGTTGTCGCGGCTCACGATATGGTTTACAACATCTCTGCGCTGGACACTCACCGCGCGGCGCAGCAATTCTCGCGCCAGATTCACGTCGGGGCGCTTGCTGATGTCCAGCGGCGCGCCGCCTCCGTCCGGTTCGAGAGCAATCCCTTGCGGCGTGTCGTACAAGCAAATCAAAGAGACGCTCGGCTCGCCCTGGCGGGTGAGGGCGCGGAAAGCCCGCCCGGCTCTGGGGTCGTCTTCTTCCAATTCCTCATTGCGGGCGGTCATCAAGCCTTCGTAAGCAGGCTTGGCGATCAGGCGCTGGGCGGCGTTGTGAACGTCCCTGTCCTCGTCCAGCCGGGCCTTTTCGGCGGCAGCGCGCAGGGCGGCCTGGTAGACAGGCTCAAATTGCTCCTCATTGGGTTTCAGCGGGTACACCTGTTCGATGAGCATGGCGGTTTCCCGCGGCAGTGCCAGTTGCTGGCGGCCTCGCAGCGTCAGCCAGGTGCACAGGAGGGTCACCTCGTCATAAATCCAAACATCGCGGCCAAAATCGGGCAGGTTATCCTTCTCGGCAGGCAGGGCAATGGCCATGACCGGGTGGGAGAGTCTTGCCGGGCGTCCGGCGTCGTTTAGCGGGTGGCGCTGCAAACGGCCGGCGCGCTGCAAGAGCAAATCCACCGGCGCCAGGTCAGAAACCATGTAATCGAAGTCCAGGTCCAGGCTTTGCTCGATGACCTGGGTGGCAACAACCACGGCGCGGCGCGGGCGGTTGGGATTAGGCTGGTCGGGATGTTTTTTGTCCTTGCCGAATTTTTTCAGCACCTTCTCTTCGATATCTTCCCGCCACTGGAAGGGGTAACGGGCATGGAACAGGATCAGGTTTTCCAATTCGACCAGATGAGCATCTTGTAGAGCCTGGTAGATGTCCTGCGCCCACTGGACGCGGTTGCAGATCACCGCCGCACAGCCGCCGTCGCGCAGTTTTTCGGCCAGATGGGCGGCGATCTGCTCCGGGCCGGTTTCGATCCAATCGAGTTGCAGCACTCTCGAGGGCGGCGCGGGCAGCGGCACACTGGCGACCTGCCCGCCGCTGACCAGCGTCAAGCGCGGATATTCCGCCGGAGGCAGGGCAACCCCATCGCCGTCATCTTTGCCCAACCAGGCGGCAACCAGCCCCCGGCGCGTCTTCTCCGGCAGGGTGGCCGAGAGCAGAATGGCCGAAGTCCCCATCGTCCGCAACCAGTGCAGCAGGCGCTGGAACAACTCGGACATGTAGGTATCGTAGGCGTGGATTTCATCGAAGACGACCACTTTCTGCCCCAGCCCGAACAGGCGCACGAAGAAGTGCCGTGTTTGCAGCACGCTCATCAACGCCTGATCCACCGTGCCAACGCCAAAGGGCGCCAGCAGGGTGCGTTTGCGCGGCAGGAACCAACTCTCGGCTTTCACGCCGCGCTCGGCGGAGTCCTCGTCCTGGGCAATACCGGCGGGAGCGGGTTGTTCTTCGGCCAGCAGAGCCCCGCCATGAATCAGGTGGGCGTTGATGGCCTGCTCCGGGTAGCAGCTGCGCAGGAATTCGATGACGCGCTCATACATCTGATTGCTGGTGGCCTGCGTGGGCATGGCGATGTACAGCCCACTGCCCCGTTCCCGTTGCAGCCAGGTATCGGCCAGAGCGAGGGCGGCTTCGGTCTTGCCGATACCGGTGGGCGCTTCCAGGATGAGCAGAGCCGGGAGCGCCGTCTGGGAGGCAAGTTCCAGGGTGGCGTGTTGAATCTCGTTAGGATGGGGCGTTTTCGGGAAGATGACATCGAACGGTTTCAGCGCGCCCTGCGCCTGCCAGCCCACCCAGCCCAATTCCGTGAGCGCCATCTCAGCCTGCGGTGCGGCGTGCTTGTGGGCGTATTCCGCCGGCGGCATGGATTCGTCCATGAAGGGGAAATACTTCTCCATCGAGCCAATCCAGTCGGCCACGCTAACCAAGCCCGAGAGCAGCGTCAGGAAGGCGTGCCTTGGCTCGAACTCGTTGGGCAAGTTCACCGCGTCGGAGGGTGAGTAAATCCCTTTTAGCGCTACGAAGATTTGTCTGCGGGCGCTGTTCCATGTTTCGTCCCCTTTATCGGAGGGCTGTAACGCTGGAAATTGAAAGCGGTCGGAAGTTGGCCATACGCCGTGATGCCCTCCGAGGGCCGCGGCGACTTTAGCCGCTATGCGTCGGTCCAGGCCGGTTTCGCTTGCCAGCAAGTTGACCAGCGCCCAGGTTGAGAGAATGCCATGTGGAGGCGGGCTGGGATTCATGTCCTTTGCCGAGGGAAATATGAAGCCTACTTTTTGGAGAACGGGAATACGCGGCTCATACTTGCGCTGGAAGCCAGGCGCCGCCTTACCCAGGTCATGCAGGGCAGCCAAAAAGGCGATTTGCTGCCCCGCGGGCTCTTCGTCCAATCCGAGCCAGCCGGCCAGCGTGCGGCGGGTCTGGGCGCTCAGTGCGCCTTTCCACAAGGCCAGAGCGCACGAGCCGACATCGAGCAGGTGATAAATCAGCGGGTGAACGTCCGGGCTTTGGTTTTTCTCAGCCTTCGCCCACAAATGGAAATACGCCGGAATGTCTTCCTGCTTCTCGATTCCATACACCCTCGCCAGCCTCCTGGCCTCCTTCTCCAACTCCTTCCTCAACCCCTCCGGCTCCAGTACTTCCACATCGGCACCCCAGCCGCGCACCCAGGGGAGCATTTCCTTCGGCTCAGCAATCCGCGCCTGCCAGATAATTGAACCATCCGGCTGCACTTCCTCCTGCTCCGAGCGGTGCCAGCGCGTCTCTTGCAGGCGGCGCGCCACCTTGGGGCTGAATTTGAGCGTTACCTCCACCGGTTCGGATTCAGTGTACCAGACGCCCCAGGCGTCGGCCAAAAAATTGCGCGGGTCGAAATCGGCGGGCAGGGTGTAGGATTCGTGGGTCACCTCGGTGCGGCGGATGCGTTCGATTTTGAAGGTGCGCATCTTCTCCGGCGTCAACCCACCCTGCTCGCGGAACATTTGGGCCAGCCCGATGACGTGCGTCGTCTGCCCGACGGCATACGGCTCGATGAAGTATGGGGAAAGCAGGTATTCCAGCACCTTCTCGCCCGCCTCGCCCTGATGCCAGATGTGGACTTTGCGCTCGCCGGCCCAAGCCTCGGTCAATTTTTCCAATACGTCCAGGTAGGCTGGGTCATCACGCTGCGCCGAGTCGTCCATCACATCGGCGGACTGTAGGACATGCGCGCTGATGCGCTTTGCCCAGCGCTCCATGGCCAATCCCAGTTTGCGTAGGGCCGCCGCGGCGTGACGGTTTTGGCGGTCCATGCGCGTCGCCAGCAGACGCGAGGCCAAGTGCACTGCAAGCGCCTCGTGCAGATTCAAACGCACGTTGATTAAATCTGCCGAGCGGTCAATCTTCAGACGACCGTCCTCCTCCTCGTAAATGTGACCGGGCAGATCAACCAGATTACGGTGAATGGTAGACCGATCCACTCCCAAGCGGCGGGCTATTTCAGCCTGGGTCAGTCCTTCGGGGTGGGCAAGCAGGATATTTTCAATTTGGATGAGTCGGGTAGCTTTGTTTTCAGCGCGCGTCATGGCAAATCTCCGCAACAGAAATCGTATTTGTCATAGAATAGCACAACAGGCAGCGGAATTCTGCAACATTTTCTCATTTCCCTTGACGAAACGGCCAGAGGCCTCCCTTGTCGTCTTCGATGAGCAAAAGCCCCTTCTCTTCCAACGCCGGCAAAGCGCGCGTGACCTGGGAACGGTTTACCCCTAAAAGCCGGGCGATAAAGCCGGGGCGTTTCCCCGGGTGTGCCTCTATTTTACGATAGATTCGCTCAAGGTGGGCATGATTGGGTCGTCGGGACATTAAACACCTTCCGAGAAATGGATTTGTATCCACTATACGGAAGGTGTGTTGCAAGTATGGCAACAAAAAACGATGTGGTCAAGCAGCAAGTGATAGGTTGTACAGTTTTCTGTCGCTTTACCCGTCTTTATTCCGTAAATCGGAACCAACAGTTTGCCGAAAGTAGACCACCATGTAAGGGACGCTGCGGCTCAAGGGAATGGAAAAACACCAAAATACCTGGCGGTCGTTTTGTGGGAAGCAACTGCATGCCAAGTTCAGACCGGAAGCAACAACATTCCGCTGCGGCATACTGATGGGTGAAGTTACAGTTTTCCCACTCCTTGGTGTAAAGAAAGATTGGAACTTGAATACGAACGGAGTGTGCCGTACGGCACACTCCGTAAAACAGGACCTACGACGCCTCGATGCAGAGAAATTGAAACGACCATATATACCGCGTGGTGCATATGGTTTCGGAGAGTCAGGATCCCCACGCCTCGATGTAGAGGATCGGGCAGGAGTTTCTTGAAGTCTCTTTGGCACGAATTTGCAAGAGTCTACTTCACCAGAATATTCACACTCGGACAGAAGGGTGTGACATATTCAGGTTGTATGTGTAACACACACGACCTGCTTTTCTCTGGCCGCCCAAGACATGACAATCGTCACTTGAATCAGTATGTTCGTTTGAGTATCCTATCTTCAATAAAGTTCGTATGAGCCAGGGGGCGACCCGCCTCAAAGAGAAAAACCACCTGGACAAAAAAACAGCATTTTGGAGAGGGCGAAATGTTCATATACCAGCGCAAGGGACAGAGACTCAGCCGTTTTTGGGCGGCGTCTTTTCACGTCGGCATGGTCATCCTGATGCTCCTGACCGCCTGCGGACCGGCGAACCCGGATGCTCATCCTTCTGAACCCGCGCCCGGCGGAGAAGGGGCCGGGGCGGTTACAAACACCCCGCTCGAGCCCCAGTATTACGACGCGCCGGAGATCGTCCCACCCACGCGGACTTCGCCCGAAGCAGATGTGGCGGCGGTCGAACTGCCGCCGGAACGGGCCCTTGAAGCGGTCGAATTCCTGGTCACGGCGTCGCCGGCGTTCGTCAACCTCGGGGACGAAGTCACCCTCTCCGTGACCGTGCGCAATAACTCCGGGAAAGCCCTGGAAGGGCTGTTATACACAGACCGCCTCGAAAGCGGACTGTCGTTCGTCTCTTCATCGAGCGGGGCGAAGTCCGATTCCGGAACAGTTTCCTATTCCATCGGGGATCTCAAGGACGGCAGTGAAACCACCTTCTCCTACACTTTGAAAGTGAATTCATTCAATTCATCCTATCAGGACGGTGAACTGTGGCTGCACACAGCCACCTTGATGGACACACAGGGAGATGTAGACCTGACCGCCCAGGCGGTCATCGGCGTGGGGACGGGACTGGAAGGGGAGGAAACCAGCCTGGCGGTCGTCCAGGAGGAAGGCGGCTGGGTGCCGGTGGGTGACGTGGCAGTGTACATTCCCCCCGATGCCGCCGCGCAGGACAGCCTTCTCGTGCTGACCGAACAGCCCTCGGAAGAAGGCGACCCTGAGATGAAGTTCGACCTGAGCCTGGTCGAGACGGCAGATGTCAGTACCGACGAAAATGGCGAACCCGAAGAACAGCGTCTGGCATTGACCGATGAATCCGGGGACGAATTCGCCGCGCCGGTCTTCCTGGAAGTGAACTTCGACCAGGTCGCCTGCCTGGAGGCGGTCCCGGCCGGGCAGGAGCCCTTCATCGCCACCTATTACGAAGAATACGATGTGTGGGTTAAGCTGCCGATCATAAACGTGGACTACGCGGCCAACGCTGCCCTGGTGCAGACGACGCACTTCTCCACCTGGGGGGCCGGGCTGGGCGCCTCCCTGCCGCAGAACGGCACCGGCGCGCTGCTCTTCGACCAGCCCTACACCTCGCTCTTCACCGGGGCGGCGCAGTACAGCATCCCGGTCTGGACCCCGCCCGGGCGCGCTGGCCTCTCCCCGAACGTGGCGCTCTCCTACTCCAGCGGGACGGTGAACGGCGTATTGGGCGACGTGCAGGCTCCCTGGGTGGGCGTGGGCTGGAACATAGACAGCGCCGAGATCGTCCGCAAGATCACCACCAGCACCAGCGGTTACGGCTACCAGAACTCCTTTGCCCTGACCCTGAATGGCGCTCTGTATGAGTTTATCCGCGACGAATTCCAGCCGGAGCGCTACTACGTCAAGCAGAACGCCTTCCTGTACATCGAACTGCACAACTACGCCCTGCGGAACGAGCAGGATGCAGCCAATCAGTCTCCGAATAACCTGACGGGAGAATGGTGGGAAGTGGTCATGACGGACGGGACGCGCTACCGCTTCGGCTGGAACGCAGACTCCGAGCAACTGGCCTTGATGTACGGCTATTCTTGCACATTGGGCGGGGACAACTGCATCACCCCCAGCGGACCGTATGCCTCTTCGGGTTATGCTGGCAAAGCCACCAACTTGGTGGCGCGCCGCTGGCGGGTGGACCGGGTCACGGATGTGCATGGGAACTACATCGCGTACACCTACACGGAGAGCCAGCCACCGGCTGCTTCGCAGGTGCCGCCCTACGACCGTTCCAGTTACCTGGCGACGATCTCCTATACCGGCTACGACACCGAGGGAACGGTGAATGATTTGGAACCCGGTTACCAGGTGCGCTTCGTTCTCGCCGACCGGTCGCAGGTCGGGGACGTGCCGACGGCCTACAACGTCTGGGACCTGGTGGACGAAAAGTACCTGGATAAAATCTGGATCTGCCGCTTTCCATGTGCGGGAGATGGGAGTAATGCCGTCCGCACCTACGACCTGGGCTACAGTCTGGCCTCGGCCCCCAACACGAACGGCACGCTGACCCTAAGCAGCCTGGCAATCAGCGGCGGCGGGTTCAGCGAGGACGACATTTCCATCCCTGAAACCCACTCCGCCACGGTGCGCTTCACCTACGAGAACAAACCCAACCGGGCCAGCGGGGCGGGGGACGTCTTCAACTACCCGCGCCTGGTGCGGATCGAGAACGGCTACGGCGGCAAACTGACCTACACCTACGAGACGGACGGGCGTGGCTCGGATTCCTGGTACAACTACCGGGTCCAGAAAGCCGACGTAGACAGTGGCCTGGGATTGGCCGCCCGACGGGGTTACACCTACGCTACGCCGGTCTACACCGGCATCGGCTCCAACCCGAATTTAGGTGAACTGATCGGCTACACCACCGTCACCGAGAAGACCCTCGACTACAACAATGCGGATGCCGTCCTGCTGCAGGTGGCGCACCAGTTTGGCACCTCCGGGCTGGATATCGGCCGCGAGTACTGGAACGAAGTCTCCTGGGGCGGCACGGTCTACCAGAAGACGGTCAATACCTACGTGACCGACAACATCGCGGCGCCCTCTTCGGTCTGGAACTACCGCTACCTGGCGCAGAGCGAGAACTACCTGCGCTCCGCCGGGGCGCTGGCGCTGGTCTCGAAGACCGCCTGGTACCGCGACCCGGCCACCGGCAACCTGCTGGTGCAGTCCGATTACCTGGGCGCCTCGCTCTACCGCAAGACCTATTACGAGTACCGGGTCAACCCCGACCCGGACGTGTACATCCTGGATACCGCCTCACGGGTTCTGCTGGTGGATGCCAATAACACCATCTACTCGGACACCCGCTACCACTACGACGGTGGGATCAACATCATCCCGACCCACGGCGACCTGACCCTGACCCAGGTGCGCACCGGCAGCGGCAGCCAGACGGTGGATTCGAAGGCCCATTACGACGCCTACGGCAACCTCCTGGAATCGCGCCTGTACGAGTCGTTCGGGACCCTGGAGGCGGCTCCCTCCGGTTCGTACCAGGCGGCGGCTGTGGCCTATGACACGACCCTGCACACCTACCCGATCAGCGCGACCAACGCGCTGGACGAGACTTCCGAGACCGAGTATCTATTCAGCCTCGGCCTGGCCTACCGGTCCACCGACGCCAACGGCTGGGTGACGGCCACGGCCTACGATGGCCTGGGGCGGACTCTGTCCGTCACCGCGCCCGGGCTGGGGCAGCCGGGGGTCTGGTATTCCTATCCTGCCCCGGACCCGAACAACGGGCAGGTGGCCGCGCCCTATGCCATCGAAATGCAGATCCTCGACCAGCCTGCGGCGGTCTACCGCTCGGTGTGGGGCCTCTACGACGGCCTGGGACGCATCCTCCAGAACCAGGTCTATGATTCCAACCTGGGGCAGTTACTGGTCACCGAAGTCCGTTTCAACGCCCTGGGCGCGGCGGATCGCCAGAGCCTGCCGCACTACGTTTCGGGTAATGGCGGGACGTACATCACCCCCGCCTGGACTTCTCCTTATACTTCCTTTAACTACGACCCACTTGGGCGGCAGACGAGCGTCACCGCTCCGGGCAGTATCACCAGTTCGACCGCCTACGATGGGTTGACCACCACCCAGACCGACCCGAACGGCAACCTGCGCAAGCAGGTGAGCGACGGGCTGGGACGCATGGTGCAGGTGCAGGAGTTCCTGGGCACGACCCTGTATGCCACCACGCAGTACGAATATGACGAAGCGAACCGCCTAGTGCAGGTCACGGATGCGCTGCTGAACACGACTACGCTCACCTACAACTGGCTGGGGCAGAAGATCGCCATGGACGACCCCGACATGGGCGTCTGGACCTACTCCTACGACCCGACCGGCACGCTGGCCGCCCAGACCGACGCCCGCAGCCAGACCCTGACCTTCGTCTACGACGACCTGAACCGCCTGGTGGAGAAATGGGATGGTTCCACCCCCCTGGCAACCTACACTTACGGCTCTTCAACCGGGACGCACGGCCTGCGCACCGGCATGAGCGACCAGAGCGGCTCGACCTCCTGGACGTATGCCGACTACGGGCGAACAGCCACCGAGACGAAGACGATTGACACCTTTACAGAGTCCATGACTACCGAGGCTGACTGGCTGGGACGCGTCCTGGCGGTTACCTACCCCGATGGCGAAGTGCTGACCTATCAATACGATGGTTTGGGCAGGCCGGAGGCGCTGACCAGCAATGCAAATCCAACTACGCCGCTGGCCGAACTGGCCTACGACCAGTTGGGGCGCATTGCCACCACTTTCCTGGGCAACGGGGTGGAAGTGACCAATACCTACGACTCCGCCTTGCGGCTGGCGACCCGCATGGCGGTGAATACCAGCCAAGTGACCTTGCTGAATTTCGCCTATGACTATGATGACAACGGCAACATCACCCAAATCACCGATATTGTTTTGAACGAAGTCCACTCGTACGGATACGATGGGCTGAACCGGCTGGCTTCGGCTCTCGGTGAAACTGGAACCACCCCGGGCGGGGATGACCTCTACAGCCAGGATTTCTCCTACGACAAGATCGGCAACATGCTGCTGGTCTCCAGCGGCGGGCAGGCGGCCGACCTGTTACAGCCCGGGTCGCCGCGCCAGGCAGCCCTGGCCCCGCTCTTCGACTCCGAGGCTTACTCCCCCATCGCCTACTTCCAGCCGCCGGTTGTCTTGCAGGAACCGGCTACCGATACCCCCACTCCAACAGATACACCCACTGAGACGCAAACCCCGACTTCCACCTCCACTCCCACCTCGACCAATACCTATACACCCACCCGCACATTCACCATCCCGGCCCAAACCAATACACCCTTCTCAACCCACACCCCCACTTCAACATATACACCGATTGGGACGTCAACAGCCACCGCCACTCCGACTCGCTCGGCCACCCCTACCCCGACAACCGGGCTGAGCTCCGGGCTGATGGGCTACTGGAACTTCGACAATGTCAGCGGGACGAACGTTCCGGATGATTCCGGGCGCAGCCATCCCGGCACGTTGAGCGGCGCACAGGTGATTTACTCCGGTTACTCCGGCCCGGCGCTCTACTTCGACGGGGTGGATGATTATGTTTCGATTCCATACCATGCCGATTTCGCCCCTGCTGGCAGTTTCACCATCGTGGCCTGGGTCAACCCGGAGACGATCGTCACCGGCCGGAACACACGGCTCATTGACCGCTCCGGGGTCTTCTCTCTGCAATTCAATACCAATGGCTATCTCCAATTCCAGGTGACAGGCCTGACGCCGGACAACGTCATTGGCCCACAGTTGCCCCTGAACCAGTGGAACCTGGTGATCGCCGCGTATGATTCTGCTGCCCAGCAGTTGCGCCTGTATGTCAACAACGAACCGGTAGCCATTGCGAGTGTGACCGGAACCAAGGCGGCCAATTCCAATCCCCTGTATTTCAGTTCCTCGAACTCCAGCGAGCGATACAAAGGGCGGCTGGATGAGGTGCGATTCTACAACCGGGTCCTGACAGGGGATGAGTTGAATAGCCTCTTCAATACTGCCACGGCTACACCAAGACCAACCAGTACAGCGACCATTACGCCAACCTTTTCCCGAACTCCTACTGGGTCAACACCGACTTGGGCTACTCCAATAAATGGTGACCAAACAATTTTCACCAGTCAAGTTCCATCCGGTGCAGGCAATTGTTGCCGTTATGAATTGGGGACAAAGTTCTACACTGATGTCGGCGGGCAAATAACCCAGGTGCGAATTTATACATTCGCTTCAGAGGGAGGTGATCATACTATTCGTATATGGAGAGTCGCTGATGCTACAGTAGTCGCTGGGCCGTATTCATGGAACATCACTTCGGGTGTTACAGGTTGGAAAACATATACGTTGCCTTCTCCCATTACCATATCAGCCAATACCGGCTATATCATTTCTGTCTCGAACAGTACAGATAATTACTACTCTTATCAAACCAGTGGATTTGGATCGCCAATCCATAACGGGAACCTGCATACCTATATTGGGAGCGGCACTTATTCAGGAACACTTGGAACAATGCCCACATCTGTTTATAACAACTCAAACTATTTTAGAGACGTGGTCTTTGTGGCATTTGGTTCCAGTACACCTACTGCAACGCCGACATCAACAGGAACACCAACCCCTATTTACCCTGACGATTACCATTGGGGTAGCGGTTTGGACGGTGATCTCACCGTCGCGGCCGGAAACACCTACAATATCTCCACCCAAAATCACTCTGGTCGCACCTGTTCGAATGGCGGCGATGGGGTCGCCTATTCCGTCACGCAATTGACGAACAGTTACGCGGTGGTGAGCCCCACCCCTGCGGCTGGTTGTCTCATGCCGAATGACGAAATCCTGCTCATTAACTTGCAAGGAAGCAGTACAGCATACCCCAATGTTGGTAACTACGAGTTCCTGCGTGTGGCCAGCGTGAACGGGAATATTGTCTATTTCACCACTCCAAAGATACGTTTCTATGGTGATACGCTGAATGGCGACCTCAATATCGGCACGGGGAGTGGCCAACAGCGCGTGGTCATCCAGCGCGTGCCAAACTATAACAACGCCATAGTCAATGGCACCCTGACCGCAAATGCTTGGAACGGCAGTAAGTACGGCGTGTTAGCATTCCGGGTGGCTGGGACACTCTCCGGGAGTGGCACCATCCAGGCCAGCGCGCTTGGCTACAGAGGCGGAGGGGATGGGAATGATGGAAGTGGTGGCGTAGCCAATCAAGGCGAGAGTTATGCCGGTAGTGGTGTGATCAGTAATCTTGCCAACTTAGGAGCAGGTGGTGGGGGGAATGCTTACAAGCAAAGTGGGGCAGGCGCTGGATATGGGTTGCCTGGCAGTGTTTCTACAGGCTATGGCGCTAATACATATGGAGGGGGTATCTATGGTGGGGTGGAACTGAACAAACTCTTCTTTGGATCGGGTGGGGGTGGAGGTTCGAAGACTTCCACAAATCAAGCCGGAGGAAGTGGCGGTAATGGCGGCGGTATCCTTTTCATTGCCGCCGACCAGATTAGTACCTGGACTGGCAGTGTACTGTCGAATGGTGGAAATGGCAGCAACGCCTATTATGGTGGTGCAGGCGGTGGAGGGGCAGGAGGCAGTATACGCATCGAAGGGTTGAACATCAATATGGGTGGCAGTCTCTCTGCTATTGCTGGCACAGGAGGTACTTCCACCACAGGAGGCACTGCTGGAGGCGCTGGAGGGGTGGGGCGGATTGCCATTTACTATCAAGAGGCCCCTGTTACTGTAAATGCCACACCGTATCCAGAATTATCGAACATCTATTATATGCAGCCTACCCCGACTCCTACCCCAATTGCTTTCTATACTCCCCAGTTGGAAGGAACAGGTTCAGATGGCGATATTCAAATCAACAGTGGGCAGACGACAAACCTGTCCACGACCAACATTGCTGCTGGCCGTAGTTGTTCAGATGGCGGTGACGCGGTTGCTTACTCAATCTCTGAGTTGACCAGCCTCTATGCGCGCGTACAGAATGTCGAGGTTGCCAACGGGTGTCTATCTCCTGGAGATGAAATCTTGCTGATTAACCTGCAAGGGAGCAGCCCCTCGACAGTCAATGTCGGCAATTACGAATTCTTGCGCGTGGCAAGCGTTGCAGGGAATATAGTCTACTTCACCACACCAAAGATACGATTCTATGGTGAAGCGAGTAACAACGACTCGAATATCGGTACTGGGATTGGTCAGCAACGCGTGGTCATCCAGCGTGTGCCCAACTACGAAGACGTAATAATTAACGGCACACTGACCGCCAGCGCCTGGAATGGCAGTAAATATGGTGTGCTGGCCTTCCGTGTGGCTGGAGTCCTTTCTGGCAGTGGAACGATTACAACCAGCGCGCTCGGTTATGGAGGGGGAGGGGATGGGAATGATGGAAGTGGAGGCGTAGCCAATCAGGGTGAAAGTTTCGCCGGTGGCGGCGCAATTAGTAACCTTGCTAACTTGGGCGGCGGCGGCGGGGGGAATGCTTATAAACAAGGCGGTGCGGGGGCCGGATATGGGCTGCCAGGCACACCTTCGAATGTTTATACGTATGGCGGGATGATTTATGGCGATGCGTCACTTGATAAGTTATTCATGGGATCAGGTGGTGGTGGCGGTTCGAAGGCTGTTACACCCTATCCAGGATCAGGAGGATCTGGAGGTAGAGGTGGTGGTATTCTTTTCATCGCCGCTGATCAGATCAGCAGTTGGACAGGAACCATCTTCTCAAAAGGGGGAAATGGTGCTGATTCATATTACGCTGGTGGTGGCGGTGGGGGGGCAGGAGGAAGTATTTGCATCGAAGGGCGAAGTATCACCATAGGCGGAAGTATATCTGCAACAGGCGGGGCGCATGGCATTTCGAACACCTATGGCAATCCCGGAGGCGATGGAGGTGTCGGACGAATCGCCGTTTACTACGCTGAGAGTTACTCCGCCTCATTTACGCCTAACTATCTCGAACACACTGGGCTTGGCTTATCAGACCCTCTCTTCTTGGATGGCTTTGAAATCGGTGACCTGACAGCTTGGTCTGCATCTGTCACGGATAGCGGAGATTTATCTGTTATTACTTCGCGAATCTATAGGGGCGAATTTGGCTTGCAGGCGGTTATAGACGACAACAATGACATTTATGTTCAGGACGGAACACCATCTTCGGAAATCCAGTACCGCGCACGCTTTTACTTGAATCCCAATAGTGTCAGCATGGCCAGCGGAGACCTCCTTGACATCTTCACAGGTTATTCTGGTGAAACTGGAGTGTTTCGTATCCAAATGCAGAAGACGAACGGGGTCTACCAGGTGCGTATCGGAAGCCGAAGCGATTCTGGAACATGGGTGGATTCTGCCTGGTATGACCTTGTTGCCGGTTGGAACGCGGTTGAAATTGCCTATATCCCCGGGCACTTAACGGGTCAGATGAGCCTTTGGTTGGGAGGAGAGCTGAAGCAAGGTTTCTATAATTTAGATAACGAATCGTCGAAAGTTGACTCGATTCGTCTTGGAGCGCAAGGGGTCGAGACCGGCACACGCGGCACGATTTACTTCGACGACTTCGACTCGCGGCGTTATTCTTACATTGGCTTACTGCCGGACCCTGGTTTTTCATACTTTGTGCAGCCTGATGGGACGAGCGGCATAGATACCACCATTAACTCTCGTTTTGACTCAAGCAATGGAGGTTTAGATAACAATATCTATGTGGGCGAGGATTGGAGCACGAGTACCTATGAGATAACGCGATCTCTCCTGAAGTTCGATTTGTCATCTATCCCATCGAATGCCACCGTCCTTTCTGTCACCTTGACTCTAACAGTGACAAGCGATGGTTCTACTGCTGCCCGCGATATTTGCGTCTATCGTCTCAAACGCGACTGGGTGGAAAGCCAAGCTACCTGGAACATCTATGCTACAGGCAGTTACTGGCAAACAGGCGGGGCTGGCGGAGCGAACGACTATGATTCTACGAATATCGGTTGTACTAGTATGGCTGCAGAGGAGGCTGTGGGAACGCAAAAAACTTGGGCGCTTTCTACTGCGGCTATTCAAGAGATGGTAAGCGGCAGTTGGACGAATAAAAGTTTCCTCTTGCGCATGACCACCGAGTCGAATTCTGCCTACAGTTTTGCCTCTTCCGATAATGCAACCGCTTCCTACCGGCCAAAACTGGTTATCGAATATACCGTACCCGAACCTACTCCCGAGCCCGGCCTCAGCAACGCGGCCTACGCCTACGAGTCCGCGCGCCCGCACGCCGTCACCAGCGTGGACCGGGGTGCTTCCACCGACACCTACTCGTATGATAACAATGGGAACATGACCTGCCGGGTGGAACAGGGCAACACCTACAACCAGGTTTATAATGTCGAAAACCGCTTGTCCCTGGTGCAACTGATGAAGACCGGCATTTCCTGCCCCTCAGCGAATACGGTCGCCCCCGCCAATGACGTCACCGCCTCGTGGGCTTTCACCTACGATGGCGACGGGGCGCGCGTCAAACAGGTGTATACCACTTACGTCGAGCCCGTCACGCAGATAACCACATATTACTTCTTTGGCGGCGCGTACGAAGTCCGCAGCGATGGGCCGACACTCAAGTACTACTCCTTTGGCGGTCAGACCATCCTGCGCGACGCGGACGGGCTGAAGTACCTTCTCACCGACCATCTCGGCTCGGTAGTGGCCGTGACGGATGCCAGCGGCGCGCTACTCTCGCAGACACGTTACCTGCCCTTCGGCGGCGTTCGCAATGATGTTGGGACAATCAACCAAACAGATTACGGGTACACAGGGCAGCGTGCTTTGGATGCGCAGAACACGCAGTACTCGCTGGGGTTGATGGATTACCGCGCTCGATTTTACGACCCTTATCTTAATCGATGGACACAGCCGGACACAATTGTGCCGAAGCCCGGGAATACACAAGCGTGGAATAGGTACTCGTATGCGAATAATAGCCCCCTCTATTACACAGATCCTTCTGGTCATGAGAGTATATCTGATTGCCAAAGGAATTGTGAAGACAGGTTTGCAGGCGATCAAGAAAGATTACAAAATTGCAAGGCGTCTTGCGATAAAACACCTGAGATAGAGAATTTTGGATACAACTTATGGGTGGATATTATTTCGGCAACAACAAGATATTGGGCAGATACACCCGCAAGTATGAAATTCTATGTGCCAAACTTTATTGGTCGAGTTTCAATAATAAGAACCCCTACATTACAAGGTCAATTAACCAAGATCAGCACAGGTACAACGATCGTCAGCGGTCTTTTGCAAGTGTTACCGGCGCAAATAGAGAACCACATTCAGGGAGCACCTTGGAATGATAGACTCGCAGATGGATTAATTGATGTTAGTATATGGGGAGCATCAACGATGATGGGGGCAGGTGGAACAGCGTTATGTGCTGAAGGAGGACCAGCGGCCATTGCGTGTTCGGTTGCTGCAAGTACTGGAACAAGTTTATTCCTGAACAAAATAGTTGATAAGTATGACTTACGGACTAGGTTAGCTAATGGTATCCTGCAATTCACAAATGATATGAATGGTTACCCCAGCTTTATGCAAGGTTGTGGCCCTCAGCCCGGGTCTACCCCCCCTCTCCAAAATCATAACTATCCTTTGATGGATCCCTTTTTGAATCCCACTATGGATCCTTTTTGGAGCCATTGATGTATTAGCTGGAAGGAAACTGAAACCATGAGACAAATACCTTCTGTTCCTCATAATGCAGATGCAAGAAAACAAGTGCTAGACAAGCGAATCAAGAAAGCGCTAATCGGTCAATTTACATGCACCTTTATGGGGGTGATTGCATTAATTGCCGAGGATACACAATGGCCTTGGTGGCCTCTAGGCCTCGGATTGATCTTGACAGTGTTCTCTTTGACCTTTTTCGTCTATATAGGTGTTGTCTCCCGAAGAGCATATCTTTTATATATTACGTACTTTGTCATTTCCATTTTGTGGCTGTTACCTCTCACTTATGCTGTGGCAGCTTTAATGTCCAATACATTATTGATATTCCTTATGTTAATTTCTTGCTGTGCGGTTATATTTGTTAAATATATCAGCGCTCTTCGGGGCCTTGGATATTCTATAAAAACAAGCCAAAAATCTGGTCTTCTAAACATCACACAAGGCCTTTGGGATATATCCAAATCGATACCAACAAATGCTAATCGCTCTTCTAGTCAAAAGAAGTGGACAACTATTGCCCTATTTTTTGCTCCATTTGGTGCAATTTTAGGAACACTTTTGTATCACTACTTTTCTGAGGTATCCCGATTGGTTGGTTCCCTTATTTATCTGATACTTATATTTGCTGTTTCACCAACATCAGGCTCTGAGCTTGCTATAGGAACGTTCTTAAAAAGGCTGGAAGGGAAAATAGGGAAACCTGTATTTGTGAAGTAAGATTTACCCATGATTGAGTCCCTTAGTTGGGGCGTGGCCTCCTGACCCGCCCCCTTGCCTTACAGCAGGCCTCCTTATCGGATAACCGGCTCCAGGCGTTGCCCTGAGCCGCCGGGTTAAGCCTGTCGTCTCGCACCGGCGTGCCGCCGGTGTTCACGGCACGAACGGTGTCGAAACCCTGTCGAAGGGTCCGGGGTGGGCGGAGAGATGTTCAGGAAACCCAAAAGGTTTGTCAGCCCCCATCGGTAGATAGTCGGGGGCTGCTTTTTTGTCCCCGAATAGAACTTAATGGAATGATGTTTTATTAGGGGTGAGAATATACCATCCACTATGATCCCGTGATGGTCTGGATGAGCGGCACACCCACAACAACCAGAACCGTGATCACAAAAGGCATGAAGTAAAAGATCGCCGCCATCACGCCGAGGGACGAGCTCAGCTTCTCGGCGCGCGTCTCGGCCTGGGCGATGAACTCGTCGGCGAAGGTCTGGGCGAGCGACTTCAAGAGCGACTGCACCTGCACGCCGCGTCCGACAAAACCCAGCTGGATGGCGAGCGAAACCAGCCCAGGATGTCCACTTTCCTCAGCGGTCTGGCGCAATGCGCCCGTCCCGCTTTCGGCGAACAGGGATTTTCCGGTTGCCTGGTCGAGCACGCCCCGCAGCCAGGCGGCCGTTGCGCTCGTGCCGTTGGCGGCGCGGCGCGGCACCGTCTCCAGCCCCGCGCCACTGGCTGCTTCCGCCGCCATGAGCTGGACGAACTCCGGCAGTTCCTGGGCGATGCGCAGGCGGACGGTCTCGGCCCGGGAGCGCAAATCCATGCGCGCCAGCGTCCAGCCGATGAAGAGACCGCCTGCCAGGGCAACCGACGAACCCAGGGCCATGTAGCCGGCCATGCCCACCGCAGCGGTCAGGAGGGCCTGCCGGCGCAAGGGTTGAACGTCTATGCCTTTGACGAAAAGACCTACACCGGCTATTCTGGCACAACCAATACCGATGGCCAAGTCGTCTTCACCCTGCCGGAAGGCTCTTACCGCTTCCGCGCTGACCGCAACGGCACCCAGTTCTGGAGTGGGGAGGGGAACCACTGTGATATTCCCGGTTGCACATATGTAGAAATTATCGTCACCATACCGTTGACAGTGACGGTATTCAATACCGATGCTGAACTCATGGAAGGCCTCGAGGTTTATGCCTTCGATGGGACGACCTATACCAGTTATCACGGGACAACCGATGTAAACGGTGAAGTGACCTTCACATTGCCGGAAGGGAACTACCACTTTCGCGCCGATTTCAACGGCACACAATTCTGGAGCAGCGCCGATAATCATTGTACCGTGCCGGGCTGCGCCGCGGTGGACATCCTTGTCACCATCCCGGTCTATGTCAGCGTGTTGGACACCGATGGCCTGCCGGTGGAAGGGTTGAATGTCTACGCTTTTGACGAAACCACTTACACTGGATATTTCGGGACGACCGACGCCTATGGTCAGGTTGTCTTTACCCTGCCTGAAGGCTCCTATCGCTTCCGTGCCGATCGCAACGGCACCCAATTCTGGAGTGGGGAGGGGAACCACTGTGAGATTCCCAGCTGTGCATATGTGGAGATTACCGTCACCATCCCACTGACAGTGACGGTGTATAACACCGATGATGAGTTGATGGAGGGATTGGAGGTTTATGCCTTCGACGGGACAACGTATACCGGATATCAGGTAACGACCAATGCGAACGGCGAAGCCGTCTTCACCCTGCCGCTCGGTTCCTACCGCTTCCGGGCTGACCTAAACGGCACCCAGTTCTGGAGCAGCGAGGAGAATCTCTGCGAAGTTCCGGGTTGTTCTAATGAGAATATCGTCGTGACCAACCCGATGACCGTCACGGTGCGGGATACGGACGGCTTAGCCCGGAGTGGATTGTCTGTGTACGCCTTCGACGGCGACATCTATACCGGCTACCATACCACCACCGATACCAATGGCGAAGCCGTCTTCACCCTGCCCATGGGTACCTATCGTTTCCGCGCCGACCTGAACGGGACACAGTTCTGGTCTGGGACGGAGAACCATTGTGAAATTCCCGGTTGCACCGTGGTAGAGATCACCGTCACCATCCCCGTGACAGTCACCGTCGCCAACCACACTGGCCAGCCGTATGTCGGGCTGAACGTGTATGCCTTCGACGCGGATACTTACACTGGCTACCACGGCGTCACGGATGAGCAGGGGATGGTTACGCTCACCCTGCCAGAAGGTTTCTACCGCTTCCGAGCCGATTATGACGGCGTCCAATTCTGGAGTGGGCCAGAAAACCATTGTGACATTCCGGGCTGTTTGAACGCTTCCATAACCCTACCTGGCAGTTTGATCGAAACCAATGTCACGATTGACTATACCTACGATGGACTCTACCGTCTCACTGCGGCAGACTATTCCGATGGCACATACTTCCACTACACTTACGATCCGGTCGGCAACCGGCTGACCCATGAGACCCAGACTGAGACGAACACCTACGTTTATGATGACGCCAACCACCTGGTAGAAGTAGATGGCGTTGCCTATCTTTGGGATGCTAACGGCAATCTACTTTTCGACGGGGAGAGTTTCTATTCGTATGATTTTGCCAATCGCCTGACTGCCGTCCACGGTCTGTCGTCCACGGTCACCTACACTTACAGTGGTCTTGGTGATAGACTCCAGCAGACGATTGACGGCGCAACCATGACCTACACGCTCGACCTGAACTCTGGCTTTACCCAGGTGCTTACAGACGGCGAGACCACCCATCTCTACGGCCTGGCGCGCCTGGCGCAACTTGACACGGGAACATTTGACACGGCGTACTTCCTCGGAGATGCGTTGGGAAGTGTGCGCCAGCTGATTGATGAAACCGGCGCGGTCACCTACGCGGCCTCGTACACACCCTATGGCGAACTGCTGTCCAGTGCCGGGGAGGGGGAGAGCGCGTTCGGATATACGGGAGAGCAAGTTGATGTCACTGGATTGGTGTATTTGAG
>JBFMCM010000170.1:0-7184 GCA_040754355.1 Chloroflexota bacterium
ATTACGTACTCGAAGACAACTGGCCGATGATCAATGCCATCAAGAAATTGGGGGCCAAGCCATTGCGCCGCTATTGGGTGTATGAGATGAAAATTCAATAAACCACAGATTTGTCATTCTGAGCCCTGCGGGGGCGAAGAATCCCCGATATTTAGCGCTCACCGCGCCCTAAATATCGGGAAACCCTTCGCTCAGGGTGACAGCAGAATCGTGATTTGCTGAGATAAATTAACGACCGCCTGACGTTGCCTCATGAGAGGCTAGTCAGGCGGTCGTTATGAACAGGATGACGGTCTAAGGATTGTGCTTTGGATTCTTCTGCGGTGTGGGGTGGTCAGGATGTCCGTCGCCATCCTCGTCGTTGGGCGGACCGGCATGATCTGGGCGACCATCACCGTCCTCATCGTTGGGCGGACCGGCGTGATCGGGGCGTCCGTCGCCATCCTCGTCGCTGGGCGGACCGGCATGATCCGGGCGGCCATCGCCATCCAAATCCTTGGGCGAATAGGCGTCCTTATCCTTGCCAATCAATTTCAACTCTTGCCAGATCTGACCCCAGCCAGAGCCGGCTTCGCGTGCGGCCAGTAAGTCAGCCGGGTCGGCCTCGCTGATCTGGCCGGTTTGGAGTGCCAGCATGATCTGGCCCCAGCCAAAGCCATCGCAGAACCAACCTTGCAAGGTGGCATAATCTACCTGGTAACGTTCGGCCAGGCGCGCCCCGAAGGGGTGCTGCACATCCGACTGCGTGCAGTAATAGCCGTCGTTGGTCTCATCGTCCTCTGATTCCAGGAAAGTCAGGGCGACGAGAATCACAGAGCCATCCTCTGTCTGCATCCCGTTGGCTTCGACAAGATCGCCAACTGCGAGGCTGGTCCAGTCGAATGTTTCATCGGTTACGATAAAAGTAAATGTCTCTCCGCCCTCCGTCTCGACAGTGAAAGTCTTGGTCAACTCATCCAGGGTTGTAATGTTCCCGGTGATGGTCACCTCGACAGCCTCGAACAGGATGGCGATCTCGGACGCCAGGACGGAATTATCCTCGGCCTGCATCCCCGTGACCTCGATCATATCGCCAAGGGAAAGGGTGGTCAGATCGAAGCCTTCAGGAGTGAAGATCGTATACGGCTGGTCGTCCTCAACCAGGATCTCCAGGCTGAAGGTTAACTCGTCAATGCCCATCACCGTTCCAGCGAGCGTCACCTCGACTGACTCATACAGGATAGTGATGCCAGTCGCAGCGATGGAACCATCTTCGTTTGATGTGCCTGTGACTTCGACCGAATCGCCGATGGAGAGGGTGGTCATGTCGAAGCCTGCAGGAGCGAAGACGACATACTCCACGTCCTCGGCCGTCTTGATCACCAGGCTGAGGGCCACTTCGTCAATGCTCATCACAGTTCCAGTGAGCGTCACCTCGACGGATGCTTCTGCGGCGGATGCAGGCTGGACGTTCACAAATGCCAGCGCAGTCATCACCAGAAAGGTGAACAGTGGAAAGAGGAAGGTTTTCTTGCTCATCGTATGCCTCCTTAGGATTGAGTTTTGTGTTTCTCCAGAATTGTCTTTGTCGTGTTACGTCTCGCCAGTGAAGCCGATCTCAATCCAGATTTCCTCCCAGTCTTTTTCCAACACCATCTGCAGCAGGGTATCAGGAGGAATATCCATGGCCTGGCCGGTCTCCAATGCGATCAGGATGTTCTCGAAACTGTAGCCGCTGCAGAACCAGGTCATGACCTGCTCGTAGCGAACATCGTAGGTCTCAGCGATGCTCTGACCTAATGGATGTGGATCGGTTTCCGTACAGTGAATATCTACTGCACCATCGGTTTGTCCAGCCAATGTTTGTGTTGTACCTGGGTCCAACGCCTCCTGGTTGGGTCCGGCAGCCAGGCCGCAGGCCGCAAGAAGGACGACAAGTGGGAGCAGGGACATTCCTAGAAAGGATTTTTCCATGAAATCTATATCCAGCGTCTATTGCTTTTGACGTACACCCAGGCAATTTGTTATGCCTGTCAAGAAATCTCCACCTGTTTCAGGGTTTACCGGGGGTCTTTGTTTTATGAGATGATTCGTTGGGAACGCCTTCGGGCGGGCCCGGGGTCTTTTCGGGTTGTCCTGGGGATGAATTGCCCGGTTTATCTTCGGGTGGACCGGGAGTTTTCTCTGGGTCGTTATTCCCGCGGCCTCCGTCGCGCCCTTTCTGGGACGCCTCGATAGCCCGGTCCAAGCCTGGCCAGGCCTGTTCCGGCGCCTCCTGGCGGACCACCAGCAGACGCTGCTCGTGGACGGATAAGGCTTGGGCGCGCATCTCGGTCAGCGCCTGTTGGTCCGTCTCCTCGGCAGAATCGAGCACCAGGGCCAGGTCTATTAGGGTCTGTTCGTAGGCTTCGAGGGCGATTTCCATCTGCTGTTCGGTCTCAGGGGAATTCAATTGCTCGACCTCCTGCAAGCGCTCGTCGGCAAAGGCCAACAACAAGGCAACCAGGTCTTCGGGATGGCGAGCGAGGGACAGGCGCAGTTCTTCAATAGACAGGTCGAGTGGGTAGAGGAGGTCACCGGGCACGGCGTAGTCGGCCGCGGAAGCCACCCCGGTCATGGCGCCTAAGGCCAGGACGATCAGGCTGATCGCAATTCCGCCGCGCAGCCAGATGGTCAAACGCCCGCGATTCGTCTGGCGGGCAGCCCGGACCCCGGTCCGGAGACGTGCCGCCTGTTCCAGGAAACGGCGCCGGGCAGAGGCCTCCCGTAACGGGTCGGGCGCGGGTGCGCTGGACAGCCGTTCCAATGCATTTTTTGCTCTATCCAATCGTTCTTGCTCGTTCATTTCTTGTCCATTTCTCGATAGAGATTGTCGTCTTGTTGAAGATGCCTGCCTAGTGCTCGCAGTCCTCGCAGTTGGAGTGCTCGCACTGTCCCCTCGGCCATCTTCAATGCTCGGGCAATCTCCTCGTTGGTCAGTCCGTGTAGAAACTTCATGTTCAGCACAGCCTGCTGCTTGATGGATAGGCGCTTGAAGGCATTGGACACTGCCTGGAGTTCATCCGCCTCTTGTGCCTGGTCATTTAATTCGGGCGCTTTGGCGGGCAGGTTTTCATCCAAGAGGTCGTGTTCGCGATGTTTTCGGCGGCGCAGTTCATCCACCATCAGGTTGTGGGCCACCTGGTATAACCAGGGCCGCAACATCTGGGTCGGGCCTCTCTTGGCGCTGACCTGTTCCAGGAAGATCTTAAAAACATCGGCTGCCAGGTCCTCAGCAGTCGGGCCATGCCCGAGGTGGGTGTACAGGTAAAAGTACAGTGGCCGGTAGTAGGCGTCAAAGATCGCGCTCAATGCAGCCTCATCCAGCCGACGTGCCCGCTGGAGCAGGTCATTCTCATCAAGTGGACTATGATCGCGGTTACGCGGCATTAATGGTGTTCATTCCTTCTGACGTATGGAACGAGGATTTGTTACGGGTATTTTGTGGTTATTTTACTTTACCCAGGAGGGATTTGTTTTGCAGGGCTCGCATTGACGGACACTTGGGCATCGCGTTAGAAGGCAGTCCTGATTGACAGCCCAGATGGTTCTGTGGTATTTTGTTTTCAAGGGATTGACGCTTGGAGGTACGAATGACAAAGCAGAAGAGACCTGTGGCCATTCAAACCGCCCTGATCGGCCTGGTCGGTTCGGTCTTGACCGTTTGCGGCGGCTTGTGCGGCGCACTTGTGACCAGTCTGGTTACAATCTATCAGGTGGAGCGCGAAAACGAACAGGTGGCCGTTTCTTCTTCGGGGGGAGGCCAGACCTTGAGCATCAATACAGGCACCATCTTTCTCTCCCGGCAGGAAGCAGCCGCTCTCGACCCTGAAACCTATTACATAGACCTCGAACAGGCTTTCGTCCTGCACCGTCCCCTGCCCGGCTGGAGCCCACTGGAGGAATTGACACTCGCAGAGCATTTGGCCGAAACGAATGTCACCTGTGTCGTCGCCTGTGACCAGTCCGTTTACCGCATCCGCTACGGGCAGCCAATCGAGATCGAGTCCGACCGCGCCACCACAATCAACGGCCAGCCGATCTCTGAGGATCTCCTGGACCTAAGCGAGCAACTCTACGGCCCGCCTCCCTGGAAAGTACCCTATTACAGCCAGATGATCCTGAACATCTATGATAAAGACGTAGCCCAGGCAATTGGGGTCAACAACCTGCCGGAAATGCTCCTGATGTCCACCCAATACCAGGCAGGGGATTACCACCGCATGGTGGCGCAGGAGGACAGCCATTTTGCCATCCTGCAAGGGTCGAGTGTGTTGGGAGGCATTCGCATCGCCGGGGAACCGGCCAGCATGACTCTGGATGACTGGCTGCTGTTTGCTGAGAGAGATGAGGCGTACTATATTGTCGAAATCATATACACGACGCAGAGCGGTCAGTCTGTGCAAGTGTGGGACGACCTGCAGACTTATATCAATGAGTTCCGCGTGATCGAATGATGCCGCGAGTTCGAGATGGCGAAGGAGATACCCGTGGATAAGGAAAAGCAGGAACAAAAACACTCGAAGCAAGTGGCGGTGATAGGTTTGGTCGGAACGATCCTGACGGTCTGCGGAGGCCTGGTCGGCGCATTCATCGGCGGCATAACTACGGTCTATAGAATTCAACAGGAAGCACAGCAATTATCCATTGCAGCCCCTCAGGAAGAACAAGCCCTGACTGTGGACACCCGCCAGGTCAGCATTAGTGTGGCGCAGGCAGCCGACCTTGACTCATCGGATTATCTGGTCGTCGAGGGCCTGGGATTTGTCATGGCCCAACCGGCAGTCGGGTGGGAATTAAGCAGTGATATGACGTATCAGGACCTTTTTCTCGAACAGAATACGAATCTCTCGCCCCTGATCTTGTTTTCTGCTCAAGTGGAAACAGCCTGGGATCGGCAGCCTGTTTATCGTCTCCGCTATTCACAGCCGGTAACGGTCGAGTTTATAGATGGTTCAACTGAAAATGGGATTCCGGTGGATGTCACACAACTGGAGGACCCTATCCTGGCATTCTACAGCCAGATGACCATCCTGGTTCTGGAGAAGATCCAGGCTCCAGACTTCACGCTGGTTGACCTGGCCCTCGGCTGGGGACACCTGCACCGGGGCGGCGTGAATTCCATCGTCGCCAATCCAGACAGCCAGTACGTTTTCGAGCAGGTGTCGTGGGAATTGAAGAATGTACTCGCGGAGGAAAGGAACACCGATTTGACGCTTCAGCGTTGGGCGTTGTTTGCCGAGGGGAACGAGTTCTTCTACATCGTCGAAGTGCAATATATTCCAGCGACCAATCAATCCGTGCAGGTGTGGGATGATTTGCAAAGTTATTTATCTGCATTCCGCGTGATCCAATAGACTAGTTTCTGAACTGCTATCTCTGATTCTTTGGCAACAATAACATCATTTCCCTGATAGATTTTGGAACTTATTGTTTACGATAAACGTCTCCTGATTGTATCTGGAGAAATATATGAGTATCTCCCGGCTTGATTTTATAAAACTGGTCGGTATTTCGATTGCCTCGCTGGTATTGACGCGCTGTAGTGGGGGAGATTCACCGACACCAATTCTGACCTGCTATGTAACCTATATTCCCCTCGATGATTTTCCAACCCCAACACCAAAATCACTTACTGTATTGGACCGTTTACGCCTTTGCTGGATGAGTTTCGGAGAACTAGCACATGCGACTATTAGAGAGTCAAACCCGGGCAGCACGAACGACAAGTTTGGGGAGGCATTGATTACCGAACATCGCACCGCACTCGATGAAGTGGTCGCTTCTGGAGAACTCGCGTCATCTGTCGCAGATCTCATTCAGGAGGCTTATGAAGCGGCCGTCTATCATGTTTGGCGCTCGAATACCCTTATCACCTGCTATGAAGCATTCATGGTTGATTATTCCCCTGCCAGCGCCCAGGTACTCGTTCAGCAAGCCGAACTGTTGCAAGAGATAGCCGCTCAGGCAACCATTGCTCCCGAAACCCTGGCGAAAGCCCAGTCTGCCCTCGAACATGATCTGGCTTTCTACGCCCTGACCGATGAAGAAGTCTCAGCATTGTACGAGCGCATCCTGTCCGAGTGGCAGTCACAAGGACAAAACATCCCTGCCTTCGATGATTTAGAGTTGGTTATCACCCCGGATGTAAAAACTGCTGCCCGGTTCATCATTGACCTTTTGGCCGGAGAATGATCGCTGGAGGTTGGTCATGTCCCTTTCCCGCCGCGATTTTATAAAAGTTGTCGGAATATCCATCGCCTCTATGGCGCTCACCCGCTGCAACTCGATAGAAGCCGTCTCTGCCCGCGACCGTCTGCGCCGCTGCTGGATGAGTTTCGGTGAACTGGTGCAAGTATCTATCGAGGAATCCAACCGGGCTAACGCTGAAAACACTTTTGGCCAGGGACTGGTTGCCGAACACCGCACCGCGCTGGACGAACTTGTCACCTCTGGCGAAATCACTGTCCCGGTCGCAGATCTCGTCCATGAGACTTACGATGCCGCTGTCTACCACGTCTGGAGCACGAACATACAGAGCGTCTGTTACGATTATATGCCTGCCTTGACAAACTACTACACCTCCTCCAGTGCCGAAGCACTCGTCAGACAGGCTGAAGCGTTGGAAGAAGTAGCCGCGCAGGGGACCATTGACCCCGCCACACTGGACAAAGCCCGTGCCGCTCTGGAACACGACATGGCCTTTTACTCCCTGTCCGAGGAGGAAGTATCCGCCCTACATGACCGCATCATAAACGACTGGCAAACCCTCGGGCAGACGCTCCCGTCTTTCGAAGAGATAGACCTGGATATCACAGCCGAGGCTAAAGCCGCGGCCCTGTTCATCATCAACTTGCTGACTGGCAAATAGACTGAGGAGGCGCGTTATGTCCCTTTCCCGCCGTGATTTTATGAAAGTTGTTGGGATTTCAGTCGCCTCGCTGGCGCTCACCCGCTGCATCCCGATTGGCGTAACCTGTTACGTCCTGCCGCCCTCTCCCTACCCGACCGAACCTGTCTCCGCCCGCGAGAGCCTGCGGCGCTGCTGGCTGAGTTTCGGAGAACTGGCCCAGGCGACCATCGAAGAGGCCAATCAGGGCAGCACAGAAAACGCCTTCGGCCAGGGATTGGTTATCGAGCACCGTGCCGCGTTGGATGAACTTATC
>JBFMCM010000171.1:0-4779 GCA_040754355.1 Chloroflexota bacterium
TTTGGCTGCAACGTGTGGGATTTCAGGAAATTCAGGTCGTACTTGATTTCATCAAGCAATTTGCCCATCCCGCTACCCCTCCTTTCGAGGCAGGGTCGTCTGAAAGGACTTCCTATCCTGCGCGCAAATGAGTTGTACTGCATTCCGCCCCGAAGCGGCTGCCAGGCTGACGGTCCCGCCGGGCTCGACCCAGTGTCCCGCCATCCAGAAGTTTTTCAACCCAGGCAGGGTTTTGGGCACGCCGGCGATCATCAGCGGGACGGTCTCCTTCGCCAGCAGCCAGCCGCAGGTGGCGCCCATCCAGTTGCCGGTGTAACGCTCGTAACTGAGCGGCGTGGCCTCGTCGCGGAACTCCACGTCCGCGCGCAGGCCGGGGTACCAGCGTTCAGCCTGGTCGAGCAGCATGTCCGAGACCTGGGTCTGTTCGCTGTCGTACAGGCTGCGCCCGTAGATGTGCTGCCAATAGGCGTAGTTGGTGCGTACCATGAACTCGACCACCGACCTACCCGCCGGAGCCAGGGACGGATCGAAGCAGTAGTGTTTGACGCCGATCTCGCTGCGTTCCTGACCTGCCACCAGCACCGGTTCCTCGAGCAGGTGCGTCACCCAGTGCGGCTCCTTCGACAGGTCGCGTTTGACGCCCAGCGAGACCTGCACCATCTGGTGGGTGGGCAGGTGACCGTCGTACATGCGCTTCGTTTTGCGGTCCACGAATTCGCCGCTGAGCATGTCGAAGATGGTCGTGCGCCCGTCCGCAGCTGAGATGACATAATCGGCAGTATGGACTTCGTCGTTGTAGAGCCGCACCTCTACGGCTTTTCCATTCTCGACCAGGATTTTCTCCACCTGGGCGCGGTAGACGATCTCCCCGCCCAGGTAGAGGAAACGTTTTTCGATGGCGCGCGCAAAGGCCAGCGACCCGCCGATCGGGAAGCCGGCGTTGCCGCTGTGCATATAAGCCAGCAGCATCATGCCCATCATGGCCGGGGCTTCGTCCCAACTGAACATCTGCGGGACGGCGCGGCGCAGGAACGGGTCTTTGAAACGAGCGGCGAAATCCTTCATCGAGGTCAACGCCCACGACCCCAGCGCGGGGACGAAGGGCATCATTTTTTTACCAAAGGCAGCCCACTCGAGGCCGGTGAAAAGCGAGCGCGGTTTGTCGTATAGGGCGTTGAAGTCGAATCGGGCGAAGTGACGCACGCCGCGGATGAAGAGGCGGATGGGTTTTTCGTCAGCCGGACTCAGGTCCAGCAGGTGGCGCTCTAGGCGGTCGGGGTCAGCGTAGACGATGAGCGTCTGCTGTCCATCGGTGATGCGCTGGTATTCGTCGTGGTTGACGAACTGCCGTCCCTGCACTGCGCCGAGTTCCTGCCACATCTTGTTGAAAGGCTGTCCTTCCCCCGAACCGAACAGGTAGTGGATGCAGCCGTCGAAGACGTAGCCTTTGCGTTCCCAGGCAGTGCACAGGCCGCCGGGCAGGGAGTGCATTTCGAAGATTTGGACGCGGTAGCCGTTCATGCGGGCGTAGCAGCCCGCGGCCAGGCCGGCGATTCCGCCGCCGATGATGAGGATGGATTTTTCGGTCATATTGGGGTGATGATCCTAGTGAGTAGGTTTTGACGCAATGGATTGAGGTTTTTATGGGGATAAGGATTCTACACATCTGTGTTCATCTGTGGCTAAAAAACATATATCAAAATACTCTTTTAAACGGGACTGCCTCCAAATTCCCGGCAATGTTCCAGGAGCAGGGACGTTTCGCGCTGCACCAGGGCGTCGCGCGGCGAGTCACCCAGATCGGTCACGGTGTAAGGAGAAGATAAACTCAGCCGCGGCGAGACGTACAGGCTGCCGGGCCGGAACAACTGTTGAAGTACCTGTCCCAATTCGGCGAGGCGGCGTCTTTCCATTCCCTCACGCCGCAGCCAGGTGAGCGGATGGCGCGCCCATTTCGGTGAGACGATGTGACTGACCGCGCTCAACAGAACATGCGTCTGCGGGACGAAGCGCAGGAACAGGTTCACAGCCTCGGTCCAGCGCTGGAGTTGATGGAGCGCGCCGGGGTAGACGGCAGGGTCGGGGTCTATGGAGCCGCTGCCCATCAGCAGGAGCGAACCGCCATCTTTTAGGTAGCGTAAAGCCGAGAGCATCCCGGCCATGCGGCCGGCCGCGTCGTTGATGTTCTGGGGAATGAAACAGATGCGCTGGCTGAAATTGCGCAGGCCTTGGAAAAACGGCAGGTTGGAAGCGATGAGATGCAGGTCGGGGCGCGGCACCTGGGAGGCGATGACCAGCGCGTCGTAGACGCCGGGGTGATTGGAGATGACCAGCAATGGCCCTTCTTCGGGGACGTTCTCGCGCCCGCGGACGGTGATATCCCGGCACCAGTTGGAGAGGGACCACTCGGCGGCTCTTCGCAGGCCGTTTTCGACGATCATCCGGTCGAATGTCAGGCCGATATCCGCCAAGCGTTGGAAGGCGTTGCCCAGGAGGAGTTCGCACAGGTGACGCCAGCCGGAGGTCTGGGGTAATCCCAGTATCTTGAGAACATCACTGAGCAGCGAATCGCTCACGCGGCGGAGTTCTTCTTCGAGGTTCATAGGCCTGGATCGCCTCCATACGTACGACAATGTTCTACGAGTAGGTTTTTCTCGCGGGCGATGACTGCCGTGAGCAGGCTGTCGCCTCGGGATTCGCGGCGCAGGTTCCCGGCTGCGGCAGGCGGACCAAAAGAGATAGACGGGGAAGCCATGAACTTTCCCGGCCTGAGCAACTGGGTGATGACCTGCCCAAACTCGGACAAGCGCTGCTTGTCAATCTGCTGGCGCCGCAGCCAGGTGATGGGATGGCGCGCCCATTTTGGTGAAACCACGCCGCTGACCACACAAGGGAGCATCTTCAAGCCGGGGACGTGTTTGAAGAAGAAGTCAATTCCCTCCAGCCAGTTGTCAATCATTTTGCCTGCGTCCGGATAGGTCGCCGGGTCCGGGTCGCGGTGACCCGCGCCGATGTAAATCAACGCGCCGCCGGATTGCAAATGGCGGATGGCGCCGCGCATGGCCGCCATGCGGCTGAGTGTGTTCGTTCGAGAAGCGAAATGGATATGAGGACGCAAATGGGGGAGTTTGTCCAGGAAAGGTATCTCAGAGGAAATCCAGTGAATGTCTTTCCGGACGAGTTTGGAGAAGATGATCAGTACATCGTATGCGCCGGGATGGTTGGAAACCACCAACAGCGGACCGGTCAGCGGGATATGTTCCGTGCCGCTCACCAGGATGGGATTGCAGAAATGGGTCAGCGCGTACTGGCTGGCTTTGGGCAAACCGTCACTGGCCATCAGCCGGTCGAAGGTGACCCCCAGGGCGGCGAAGCGGTTTGTCAGGCCGCGGAACAGGCGCCAGAACAGGTTGTGCCAGAATGCAATCTTGGGCAGCCCGACTGCAGTGACCAGTTCGTCCACGAGCGATTCGCTCAGGGTAGATACTTCTGCGTCCATAAGTGTTTCCAGCGGGAGTGCAAATATTATTCTGCACGATCCTGACAGACTGAAGTCCGCACTCCTATCGTCTCTTTCTTTCCTTGAGCATAGCACATTCACTAAAGAAATTGCAATGGTCTGCGAGCAAAGCCTTGCCGCGCGCGATGACAGCGGGCAGCAAGCGTTCCGAATTGCTTTCGCGGCGCAGCGCGGCCGCATCCACGGGCGGGGCGAAACTGATGCGTGGGGTCAGGTACAGGCTGCCGGGTCGGAATAGCTGCTGGAGTACCTGGCCGAACTCGGCGATGCGGCGTTTGTCCACCCCGCCGCGCCGCAGCCAGGTGACCGGATGGCGCGCCCACTTCCGGGAAACGACCCCGCTCACGATACAGGCCACCAGTTTCAGGTCCGGCACGGTGCGCAGGAACAGGTCAATTGAGGGCGACCAGCGTTCGATGTGGCGCTCCGCATCCGGGTAGACCGCTGGATCCGGGTCGATCAGCCCCGTCCCGAAGACCAGCAGCATCCCGCCGTTCTGCAGATGGCGGATGCCTGCCCGCGCCGCAGCCGTCCGGTCGGGGGTCCGATCGGTCAGGAAGATGGCATGCTCCGCAACGTGAGGCAAATTCTTGAAGAACGGAATATCGCTGGAAATAGCCTTGAAATCTTTGCGTCCCGCCTGCGAGCAAATCACGAACGAATCGTACGTCCCGGAATGGTTGGAAACCACCAGCAGCGGCCCTTCCGGCGGGACGTTTTCCCTGCCGCGCGCCTGAAGGTCGCGGCACCAGTTCGTCAGCGCCCAGCCTGTGCCCAGGGGCGCGCCCTGTTCGGCGATCTTCCGGTCGAGGGTGATGCCGATGGCGGCCATCCGTTCGGCGGCTTTGTGGAAGATGGGATGGAAGACCCGGAACCAGAAACGGCTGCGCGGCAGCCCAACCGCGTTGACGATCTCGTAGATCAGGGTATCGCTCAAGCGCTGGATTTCTGCGTCCATGCGGTCTCCTTGTCTAGTTTAACACAACTTGCCGGGGCTGGATTTGGTACAATCGTATTATGCCCACCATTGACCTGGAACGGCTCAAAGCGCATCGGGCGCGGACCTTCTGCCGGCCGCCGCACAAACCGGTCACCAGCCCGGCTGGGGCCTTGGACTTCGTCAAGGCGCGCGGCTTTACATATTTTTGGCCGGTCAAAGGCATGGACTTACCATCGCTGTGGGAGGCGGTCGGCGGCACATACCCGGTCTCCAGCGACCACGACGACCCCTTCCACGTGACCTGGCGCTGGAAGGATGA
>JBFMCM010000172.1:0-7204 GCA_040754355.1 Chloroflexota bacterium
ACCAGGTCGAAGAGTTTGCGGTAGGCCAGGTAATCACGCTCGGCCAGGTTGCCCATGTGGTGCAGGGCGCGGGCAAAAATATAGGCGTCCTCATAAATGCTGCGGTCGAGGATAGCCGAGCGCGGGTCCTGGGCCGCATCCAGGTACTGGTCGGCGCGGTGGCCGAGGAAGTAGATTTGCAGGTGGAACGACCAGGCGCGCATATCGGCATAGAAATCGGGCAGGTAGGGGTTGTCGGCCACCGACTCGTAGTCGGTACGCCAGCCCAGCCGTGAGCCGATGCGCTCGGTGAGCGAGGTCTTGCCTGCTCCGATATTTCCAGCCACTACAACCAGTCGTTTGGTCATAGATCCTTCCTTTCGCCAAGCCATCTGCGTCACGCTGAAAGCGCGAATTACTCAGTCGACCTCACTGAATCCACCACCGGCAGGAAAACATTCTCGTACAGCGCATCGTGCTCATTGGTGTGGGTGAAGAAGATAACCATGATCGTCGTTCCCCGGTCGTTCGTCAGCGCCATGTCCACCGGGGTGCCGAAGGAGGTGGTGGTGTACAGGTCCCAGGTGAACCCGGCCTGCCGTTCCCCGGCCGGGATGGGTTCGCTGTCGAGCATCATCCGCCCGTAGAACGTCCGGTCAGAGAGAAAGGAAAGCGCCTGCGCGGGGGTCATCTCCACGCGGAAGACGTTCAACTGGGTAATGTCCAGCCCGGAAGCGTAGCGAAGGAACGTCCCGCCGCCGTAATCGTACCAGTCCGTTGGGAGGCTGACGCTGAGGGAATAATCGAACAATGTCACCGCCGTCAGCGGAATCGGCTCGGCCCCTGTGTAGGGGACGAGGAACTGCGGGCCCTGCTCCTCGGCCAGGCAGGCGCTGTCGGGACCGGTATCCGGGTGGTCGAAAAACGAGAGCACGGTCTGCATCGGGCAGTCGGTGTTCGAGGCCGCCGTGGGCGCGTGGCCCTGGTCGGGGAATTCCAGGTAGAAACTGTTCGGCAGGTGACCAGCCACCTGCTGGCTGAAGGTCGGCGGGGTGATCGAGTCGAACTTCCCGGCGATGACCAGGGTGGGGATGTCGTTGGTCACCGGTTCGTCCTCCCCGGCGGCCGGCGGGACCGCGTCCCAAACTTCACACAGGTTGATGTAGTCCTGCCCATCCCCAACGAATGGGAACCAGCCCAATTCGCCTTCGTAGTACTTCCCGCCCAGCCCGGCAGTGAGCGTCCCGGCGTCGCTGTCCATCACGTACTCGTGGCACATGATGGAAATGTACATCCCCAGGCTGATCTCCAGGTCCCAGTCCACGGGCGGGAAGCCGAGCGTGTAACTGAGCGAAGAGGTGTCGCCGCTTTTCACCTGGTCAATGGACTGGGGCACGCCAGGGATCATCCAGGTCTGCTTGAGGGAGGCCATGATTTGGTTCAGATACATACCGCCGTCCACCGAGACGTAGGAACGGCCGCCCACGAAAGGCACGACCACCGGGACAGAAATCGGGCTGGCATTGAGCGAGTCCACCAGCGACCAGAAATCGGCTTCCAGGTCCGGGTAGGCCGCCGCGCAGACTGTGTCAGCCGCGCAACTGTCGAAGAGAGTCCGCAAGGAGGTCTCGGCGCTCTGTCCGCTGGAGGCGTAGACATTCACTTCCATCGGGAGCATCGAGTCGAGCACGGCGCTGCGCACGATTTCGGGGTAATCGCGCATCACCGCCTGGCCGAGACGCGTACCGTAGGAGACTCCGAACAGGTCCGCCCGCGTGTGACCGAGGGCGAGCAGCACATCCCTTACATCGGCTGCATTATCCGCCGTGGTATGGGCTGTCAGGTCCACGCCCTGGATGGTGAGCAGGTCGTGGCAGGCGCGGAAGGCGTTCAGGTAGACCAGGTCGCGCGTGCCTATGGGGACCAGGTTCCGCAGGTCCTGTGAATAGACCTGGGTCAGTTCATCGCAGTTCAGGATGGGGTCAGAGAGGCCGGTGCCGCGCTGATCGAAGGTGATGAAGGTGTGCTTCTCCAGGAACGGTTCGACCAGGATGGAATAGGCATACGCGGAGAGTTCCACTGCCCCGGCTCCAGGTCCGCCCTGGAGGAAGATGACCGGTTCCGCGGCGGGGTCGGGACCGGTAGCTTGGTACACCACCACCGCCAGCCGGATGGTATCGGCGGCGGAGCGCGTCCGGTTCTCCGGGACGACGACATAACCGCAACTGATCTCGCCTTCGCCGGGATTCTCGAACGGGCAGTCGCCCTCCTCGAAAGCCGGGGAGTAGACGACTGTCGCGGCGGGAGTTGGGGTGAGAGACGGCTCTGACGGAGGCGTGGCGGTTGGCAGGTTCAGCGGGGAAGTGGGGGAGGAGGCGGCTGGCTGGGAGGTCGGCTGAGAAAGAGTCGGCAGGAGCAGGTAGTCCGGCAGGTAGGCATCCAGCAGACCAAGCGAGTACGCCAGGAATAATCCGGCCGCGCTCAAGGAGCACAGGATCAAGATCACGAAAAACCAGACCAGGCCCGAACTGCGCTTCTTCTTGGGAGGCGCAGGCTTGGCGGGCGGTTCTTCCTGCTTGGGAAGCGCCCAGGCTGGGGCTTGTTCGATCTCCGCGGGAGGAGCAGGCGGCTCCTCCTTCTGGGGAGGCGCTTTCTCTTCGATGAACACAGCCGCGGTCGGCGCGGGCTGAGCCGCAGGGGGAGGCGGCGTCTGGAGCCAGTCCAGCGCCTGGCGGGCGGCCTGGTTCTCCGGATCGAGTTCCAGCGCCCGGCGCAGGCAGTAGATGCGCTTCTCGGTGTCCTCCAGGGTGAGTCCCAAGCCCAGCCAGCCTTCCTCGGAGTCTGGATCTGCCTGGACAAGCCGGGCGAAATGAGCCGCGGCCGTTTTTCGGTCACCGGTGCGGAAGGCGGATTGGGCTGCCTGGAGGAGGTTGGGGTCGGTCAAGAGGGACTCCGTGGGCTTTCAGCGCATAGTATCGAGGATAATTATATTTTACACGAATACTGGCTGTTAGCCCAAAGAATCATAATAGCATCTCAAAAGGATGAGCACGCGCGTCGTCCAGTCGAAGAGGCGATTCTTGGGCTCGCGCCAACTGTCGGTGTAGGGCAGGCAGGCAATCGACTCCGGCTTGGGACCGAAATCCCACAGCCCCTGTCCGTCCCGCTGGCCCCAGAGCCAGTCCATCACGGGGGCGGCAAACTCGACCCAGGCAGGGAAGAGACGCGCCAGCATCTCGTGGGAGGCCAGCCAACGGTCTATCACGCCGGGCTTGGGCTGAGGCGGGACGCGCAGGGGCACGGTCAGGTAGCCGATGCCCCAGGGCAATTCCCACAGCCAGGCCAGCAAGGCACGTTCCAGGTGCGGGGAAAGGAGCCCGGGGACGGAACCCAGGAGATTGAGTTGGTAGCGGCTGCTGAGGACGAGGTAACTGTCCTTGACCGTCGCGCCGGTCAGCCGTTTGTGGACCTCGATCTCATCTTCAGCCGAGTAGCGCCCGGACCGGAATGTGTGCTGGGCAATGGAACGCCAGAGTTCACGATCGGAATCCAAGATGGGATGAGACGGCTCGATGAGCGACAGGGTGGAGGCCGGGAACAGGCGCACGCCGGTCGGCCAGCGGTCGTTCTTCTCGGCGTAATCGGGGATGGGAATTTTCCCTTCCAGGATGGCGAGCAGGTAGACATGGGCGCGCTTCAGGATGGGATGGGAGAGGTCCAGGCCAAGGGCCAGGGCGCGCTCGACACCCACTTCCGTGGAGGGGACGACCTGCTTCAGTTTGGTGCTGCGCGAGTGGAATGCGCCCCAGCCGCCGTCGGTCCATTGTTCGTTTCCCAATTTCTGGACGCAGGTGTCCCCATCCAGGTTGGCCTTCGCCTGCTGGAGTTCTGCATCCGCAGGCGGCCGGCGGAGGACATCCCTGAGCAGGCGGTAGCGGACGACCGGTCCCGGCGACTGTGACAGGATGTGCGAGGCAGTTGCCTCGATTGAAGGGATCATTTTCCTTCCCCGCGCATCTTCAAGAATACATCCGCCACGCGCGGGTCGAAGTGTACCCCGGCATTTTCACGCAGGTGGGTATAGATTTTACCCTCTGGCCAAGCCGGGCGGTAGGGGCGATCGGAGGACAAGGCGTCCCAGACGTCCACCACGGCGAAGAGACGCGCCGCCAGTGGAATCTGCTCTCCCTTCAACCCTTCAGGGTAGCCGGAGCCGTCCCATTTTTCGTGGTGGTAATGCGGGATGTCCAGCGCCAGGCGGAGGTACGGGATGGGGGAAAGCATTTCGTAAGCGTAGACCGGGTGCCGGCGCATGAGAACCCATTCTTCTTCGGTCAACTCCCCTGGCTTGAGCAGGATGGCATCCGGGACGCCCATCTTGCCGATGTCGTGCAGAAGAGCGCCGCGGCGCACATGGACGATGGCCTCCTCGTCGAAGCCAAAGCGCTCGGCCAGTTTCACGGTCATTTCGGTGACGCGCTGGGTGTGGCCTTCGGTCTCCTTGTCGCGCAGGTCGAGGGCATGCGACCAGCCCTCGATGGTCAGGTCATAGGACATGAGCAGTTCGTCGTTGGAGCGCTGGAGGCGGGTGAAGAGTTCGGCGTTGTCTATGGCAATGGCGGCCTGGCGCGCCAGGGCGACGAAGAATTCCTGCCAGTCGGAATCTGGACTGAAGGGAGTGCGGTGAAAAACCTCCAGTACGCCCTTGACCTCCCCCTTGGCAATGAGGGGAATGACATTGAAAGAGCGGAAGCCCTCGCCGGCTGCCAGTTCGGGGCGGGCGAAGGGCGGCGAGGCAGACTCCAGGTCCGAGACGCTGATGGGGCGGCGTTCGATGACGGCCCGGCCGGCGTAATTTTCCCCAACCTGGAGACTGAGTTGCGCGATGTCGTTGGTGCGGAAGCCGCGCCCGGCAGCATATTCCAGCATGTTCAACCCCGGCCTGAGCAGCAGCACATCGGCAGCGTCGGCGTTAAGTTGGGAACAGACCCGTTCCAGGAGTATATTCAGCGTGACAGCCAGGTCGAGGCTGGAAGTGATGGCCATATCTATCGTCCCCAGGGAGGCCAGCCGCTGGACCTGGCGCTCGGCTTTCGCCTCGGCCCGCTTGCGCTCGGTGATGTCAATGGAGAGGATGAAGAGGCCCTCCGGCACGGGTTCGATGCTGAGTTCGAACCAGCCGGTGCTTCCATCGGAATAGGTAAATTCGTTCTCCAGGCGGTCGGAGGTGCGCCCGGCCATGCAGGCCTCCAGGGCTTTGAATAGATCGGTCTTTTCTATGCCCGGATAGGCCTCCATCATCGTGTGCTGGAACAACTCCTCCGGTTTGCGGCGGCCGTGACGGGCGGCGGCCGGGTTGACGTAGACGTAGCGCCAGTCGGGAGCGATAATCTGGCAGCCTTCCAGCATGTTATCCAGCGTGGTGTGATAGCGGTCCAGGCTTTCACGCAGGGCGGCTTCTGCCTTGCCTTGCAGCAGGATGTACCGATGAACCCCGAAGTAGATCAGCAGTGCACTGAAGGCGACGAAGGCCCAGCCTTTGTAGGTCTGCACCTGCATGACCAGGTTCATGTCCTGGACCAGGAAAGCCAGCAGCCGGTCGGAGAAGAGGATCCACGCGCCGCCGAACAGGGCGTAAAGCAGTGCCACGCGCAGGTCAATGGGGATTCGGAGCCATTTCTGCTTCATGACGAACTCCCTCTGGTGATCGGGAAGGAATCACGATACCAATACAGATAAATTATACTGATTTTCGCGGCGATTGCCATCTCCTGCTTTCATCCCAATTCTGGATGAATACCACCCAATGAACGCGGCTGGCAAGTATAATAAGCACCGCCAAAGGAGATGAATATGCCACTCTTCGGAAAGAAAACCTCTGCAAGTGTACCCGCCCTTCCCGTCGAGGAAGTCAAGACCCGCCTGCTGGCGCTCAACCGTCCCACGGCCCCATACCAAATCCGAGACGGCCAAGCGGAAGGCGTGGACCTGGTCGCCGAATGGAAGATCGTGGATGCCCAATGGTACGAAATCTTCGCCAAAGCGAACCTGACCAAAGTCTTCCGCATCTACATGAAATTCGACCCGGCCAAGGCTGAACTGCGTGCCCAGGACCATGAGTACACGGTGCAATGGCGCGCCGGGGTGCCATCGCTTTCGCTGGCGGTCAGTTCCTTCAAGGGACAGATGACCTCGGTCGAGTTCGGCGCAGCCTTTGCCTTCACCGAGACGCTCGCCCCGGGCGTTGTGTACAAGTACCGGTTCAACACCAACGAACTCAAGAAGCCCATCCAGGAAGCCCTCGCCGCCTGTGGCTGGAGTTACAAGGGGATTGCGTTTGGGAAACTGTAGCCATCGCTAAACAAAAAAAGGAGTGCGAACAAAAAGCCCGCACTCCTTTTTTATTATGAATTCTCATTCGAGTGCTAACACTCGCTATATCCACAGGTGTAGCATTTCCGGCAGCCTTCTTCGTTCACCATCGAGGCCTCGCCGCACTCCGGGCACAGGTCACCCATGCGCGGGCTTGACGGGCGGGCAGAGGCATCGGTCTGTGCTTCGGCGGCAGGCTGCGGGTCCGGAACCGCCTCGGGACCCTCAACCCGATGGGTCTTGCGCCCGGTCAGGTATTCGTCCAGGGCCTGTCCCACCCCGTCCGGGAGGGAACGCACCCGGTTGGGCCCGAAGCCGAGCGTGCGGCTCCCGCCGATGCCGGAAAGTTGGCGCACCACCTCTTCCAGTCGTTCGCGCGCTGCGATGGGCGAGGCCAGGCGCAGGATGTAGGAAATCAGCCGCCCGATGGCTTCCGAAACAGCCGCGGTCTCCGAACCGGCTTTGGCCGTGTTGATGAAGACCTCGAAGGGCTGCTGGTCGCCATTCTCGTTAACCGTGACGAAGGCCTTGCCGAGCGGGGTCTCGACCCGGTACGTGCTGCCAGCCAACTGGCGCGGGCGCGGCTTCTTGCTGGCCTGCCAGGCCGCCAGTTGGGTGGCGATCTCGGCCTCGGAAACAGGCTTCGGGTCGCCTTTGCCGCCGAACGGCAGGATGACCGGCGCGTCGGCGGGCGGGATGGATTGCTGCTTCTTCTCGGCCGTGGCTATCGTCTCCAGCACCACCTTTTCACGCGAGCCGGTCACATAGACCGTGATGCCCTTGCAGCCCAGTTCCCAGGCCAGCAGGTAGGCCTGGGCTACTTCGTCCACGCTGGCGCCGACCGGGAAGTTGA
>JBFMCM010000173.1:0-13246 GCA_040754355.1 Chloroflexota bacterium
AATGAATGCTCTGGAAGCCGCGCGGCATTTCGATGCGCAGATTCTCCTGGTGGGTGTGGTGGTTGTGCCTGCCGACCAATCGTTGAGCATGGGCGCGGCCGCGGCACGCGCTCTGCGAAAGCAACTGGTACATTTCCGAAAAGACCAGCGGATCACGAGTAAATCTCAAATACTTGTCTCACACCAGCCCTGGAAAGATCTGGTCAAGTCCCTGGAGAAGGAAAAGCCAGACTTGCTCTGCTTGGAATGGGATTCCCACTTCACTGCCCTGGGCGTGACGACAAATGACGTATTAGCCCACCCGCCGTGTAATATCGTCCTTGTGCGCGGGAAATTACCAAATAAACCGAAGAAAGTCCTGGTCCCGGTAAGAGGCGGACCTCATGCAGAACTGGCGATACGAGTCGGATTGGGCTTGCATGCAAAGAAAGTCACCACGCTCCACCTCCGCCGGGCGGATGATCCTGACGCGGGCAGCGACGCGCCTTTCAAGGGTTTGGACCGCGTCCTGAAACAAATGCCCGAGGTGCAGAAACAGTTCGAAGTGACGGATGATCCAGCGGAAATGATCCTGAAGAATGCAAAAGGGGCGGACATCATTGTCCTTGGTGCCACCTCCCAGTCAGTTACCAGTTCCACTTCGCTCGGAACGGTCGCGGATCGTATCCTGCGGGAAGCATCAGGCGCGGTACTCGCGGTCAAAAACGGCAGACCTTCTCCGCAAATCATGTTCGACGAAAGCGCGGGGATGGAGGCCATCTCGATCCTGGTGGATAAATGGTTCGCAGAGAACACCTTTCATGCCGATGAATTCAAGCAAATAAACGGACTGGTGGAGATGAAACGACAACAGGGTGTGACCATCAGCCTGGCGTTGCCCGCCCTGAACGAGGAGCAAACGGTGGGCAAGGTCATCCGCGTGATGAAAAATGAGTTAATGAAGAGAAAGCCGCTGTTGGATGAAATCATACTTATCGATTCCAATTCGACGGATCGCACGCGCGAAATTGCAGCGAAAGAGGGCGTCCCGGTTTACATTCATCAGCATTTACTGGAAAATCTTGGCGCACGACGCGGGAAAGGGGAAGCCCTGTGGAAAAGCCTGCTGGTGACACGCGGGGATATCATTGTGTGGATTGATACGGACATCGTGAACATTCACCCGCGCTTTGTGTACGGCATCATCGGTCCGCTTCTACAGAACCCGCAAATCCAATTTGTAAAAGGGTATTATCGAAGGCCAATCAAGGTCGGGGGAAAGACACAGGCGAGCGGCGGTGGACGCGTGACGGAATTGACGGCACGACCACTGTTGAATTTGTTTTATCCCGAACTCTCCGGAGTGGTTCAACCCCTTTCGGGTGAATATGCCGGTAGACGCGCTGCGCTGGAACAATTACCGTTTTTCTCGGGCTACGGTGTGGAGACCGGCTTGTTGATAGATATGTACGAAAAATACGGATTGAATGCCATTGCACAAGTAGACCTGCTCGAGCGCATTCACCACAATCAACACCTTGAGGCATTGAGTAAGATGTCATTTGCGATCATCCAGACCGTCATCCGCAAACTGGAGAGTCGTTTTGGACGCGCGGTGCTGGAGGACGTAAACCGTTCCATGAAGTTGATTCGTTATACCGACAAAGGATATTTCCTCGAAGTCGAAGAGATTGCCGAGCGCGAACGTCCGCCGATGATCGAGGTAAGGGAATATTTGGATCGAAAACGATGACAGGGTCTATCGTATTGCGTTTTCTAGGGACGTAAAAAAACGTGGGTCCAACCGAAAAGGTGTCTATATGATTTGGTCTTGCAGAGCGCAGAAATTTTCCGGCGCACAAGACAAAGGAGAGACGTGCATGGTAAAATTTTCGAGCGCGCGAAGTGCGGTGTCAGAAACAGCGACCTATTTGTCTTTGGAGGAACAATGAAAGTCAAAGAGTGTATGAAGCGAAAAGTATTTTCTATACCAACGACGGCTGCAATTCGGGATGCGGCAATCGTCTTCGTTGATCACCACATCGGATTGCTGCCGGTTATAGATAATCAGAGCAGGCTGGTTGGAGTCATCGGGTTGCGTGACCTGCTTAGACTTGAATTGCCCGATTTCGTCAATCTCATCTCCGACGTGGATTTCGTTCATGATTTCGGCGCGGTCGAGACTACTCGCCCCTCGAACAAAGAACTCAACCGGCCAGTGACCACCCTGATGCGTGAGGCAATTAGCGTAATCGAAGATTGCGGATTGCTGCGCGCCTATGCGCTGATGATCCAGCACGATGTACACGACATACCGGTTGTCTCTGAAGAAGGCCAGCTGGTGGGCGTCGCCTCACGCGTTGATATCGGCACAGCCATACTCTCGTATTGGAAATCAACGGAGTCGAAGAGGAAATGATCCTTGCAGCCATACTCACCAGCCTGATTTTTCTTGCCTGCCTGTGGCTGATCTTCTCCGAGAGACTCAATCGCACGATTACAGCGATTGCCGGGGCAGCGCTTATGATTGCCTTGGGTAACCTTTTGGGTTTTTATTCCGAAACTGATGCCCTGGCCGCCGTGGACTTCAATACGCTTGGCTTATTGCTGGGCATGATGATCCTGGTCGCTTTGCTGGAACCGACTGGCTTTTTTCAGTACCTGGCGGTTTGGGCGGCGCGCTTTTCGCGCGGCAAGCCAGTGGCACTTTTGGTTCTGCTTGGAACGATAACGACAGTGCTTTCAATGTTCCTCGATAACGTGACGACAGTAGTGCTAATCGCGCCGGTAACCATCCTGATTAGCGAAATACTGGGTGTCAGCCCTACTCCGTATTTGATGGCAGAGGCGTTGCTTTCAGATACTGGCGGCGTGGCCACGCTGGTCGGTGATCCGCCGAATGTGTTGATTGCCTCGGCAGCCAATCTTTCGTTCAATGACTTTTTGGTCTATTCGTTCCCGATTGTCCTGGTTGCATGGTTCGTGGCACTGTTCCTACTGCGGCATCTATTCCGCCGCGAATTGGCTGTTAAACCACGCAATGCAAAGGCGGTGATGAAACTCAACCCGGCGGAGTCGCTGGATGATCCGAAAACAGCTCGACGGGTCCTGATTGTGCTCGGAGCGGCGATCCTGTTGTTCTTCGTGCATCATACCCTGCATCTCAGCCCGTCCTTCGTTGCCCTGAGCGCGGCGGCGGTGGCTTTGGTATGGGTGAGGCCGAATATCAACGAGACGCTAAAACGTATCGAATGGAGCGTATTGATATTCTTCGCCGCACTGTTCATTATGGTCGGTGGAATGGAAAAAGCGGGTGTGCTCCACACCATCGTGACCATGCTGGAAAACGCCGCCAATGTGCCACCTGTTCTGTTCGGTGTGGGTTTGATCTGGATTGTTGCTGTGCTCTCGGCGGTGGTGGACAACGTGCCCATCACAATTGCGTTTATCCCTGTAATCCAAGGGCTTGGCGCAGCAGGCATGGATGTTGGTCCACTTTGGTGGGCACTGGCCTTCGGAGCAGGCTTCGGTGGAAATGGCACGATCATCGGCTCTACAGCCAACATTGTGGTGGCCACGCTATCCGAGAAGACGCGCACGCCGATCACGTCAAAACTTTGGAATAAACGCGGCCTGCCGGTCATGCTGGCAACCTGCGCAGTTACCAGCGTTCTGTATGCCCTGGCTTTCCCTCTTTTTTGACCAGAGAATGATCCTCAGAAAATTCTCTTTAGATAGATAATCGAACGTCATCACCCTGGCATGAACAAGTTACCGGCGGGCAGTTACTCTGCCTCGCCGGTCTCTTTGTGATGGGTCAGTCCGTGTATGCTGACAGTCGGCAGGACAACCAGGATGCCGTTTCCGGGCTTGTCGAGATCGCCCACCACCGCCTCGGTGGCCTGTACCACCTTCTGCGCCAGGGCGTCGCCGTCCACAATGGTAAACATCGTATGGCTGATGTCGCTTTGATGGTGGTAGAAATCTTCCAGCCCGGGAATGAGAGGCACATCGTCCCGCAGGCCTTCTTGCTGGCGGATGCGTCCCAGACCAGTGCTCGGCAGAACAGTAATGCCGCCCACGCCAGCCGCCTCCCAGGCTGTGAGAACATCTTCGAGACGGTCGGGGTCGTTCAGAACGAACAGGATCAGGTACATCAGGCACTCTCCTTTGCCTCTCTAGACTCGCCTTTGGCGGATTTTGGCGTTTTAAACAGCGCCCGCAGAATCGGCGGTGTGACCAGCGTGCTGGCCAGCACCATGCCGAGGATAGCCGAGAACTCGTCCTGCGTGACCAGACCGGCGCCGATGCCCACGTTAGCCACGATCAGCCCGACCTCGCCGCGTGAGATCATCCCCGCGCCCAACTGCCAGGATTCCCGCCACGAGAAGCCGCCCAGTTTTGCCCCCAGCCCGGCCCCCACCAGTTTGCTGACGATCGCGACAAGGATGATGACCAGCGTCAGCCATAAGGCGCTGAGTTGTAGTTCGCGCAGGTTGACCGAGAGGCCGATACCGATGAAGAAGATCGGCACGAACAGCCCGTAGGCCAGCGCTGCCGCGCCCTGCTCGATGCGCTCTTTTTCATGACTGCGGGCGAACATCAGTCCGGCGATGAAAGCCCCGGTGATGGCGGCCATCTGGCCGACCAGTTCGGCGGCCAGGCCGTAGGTCAGCATGACGACCAGCGCCAGGGTCAGCACCCCCTGGCTGATGGGCAGTTTACCGGCCAGGCGCACGATCCTGGGCAGCGCCCAGAGGCCGAAAGCGACCGAGGCGGCCAGGAAGAGGATCATCCTCAGCAGAATGACCAGTATGTCCAACAGGCTGGCACCACCCTCTAGCACAGCCAGGAAGCCGGAAAGCAGTAACAGCACCAACACATCGTCGAAGACGGCCGCGCCGAGCAGCCCCAGGCCGACGCGCGAGCGCAGCACCTTCAACTCGATCAGCGTCTGTGCCGAGATGCTCACGCTGGTGGCGGCCAGCGTCAGGCCGAGGAAAAGGGCCGCCTCCGTGTGGAAGCCGAACAGCGCACCCGTTCCCCAGCCCAGCGCCACCGGCAGAAGCACGCCCATCACCCCGGCGAAAGCCGAGACTTTCGTGTTGCGCGTCAATTCCTCCAGGTGCAGTTCCAAGCCGGCGATGAACATCAGCAACAAGACACCCAGTTCGCCCAGTTCATGGATGGTCTCGCCCAGTGCGTGACCGTCCAGAAAGGTCAGGTGTAGAATATCCAGCAGCGACGGGCCAAGCAGGATGCCAACCAGCAGTTCGCCCAGCACCGAGGGCTGGCCCAGGCGCAGGCTGAGATACCCGGCCAGTTTGGCAGCCAGCAGAATGACGATGAGCATGAAAGAAAGTTGCAGGAAGGAGGACATCGAAAAACCTTGGGGAAAAAGTTTACCATAAAAAATTGCCTACCTTCAGGACAAGGGATTATTGGACCTCTTGCATAAGTGCGACGCACTTCACTGCGCGATAAAGAAATTGGCATCCAGTTCGAGCGTGTCATATGAAGCGTACTCCTGGAGCAGGAAAAAGTGCGTCGCACATCCATTTCAGTTGACTTTTGCAAGAGGTCTAATTAACATTCTCCTTCTGTTTTCCCAAGTTAAGAGTAAAATCACTCTATGCCCGTCAACATCGAAATCAAAGCCCGCGTCCGTGACTTCGACGACCTCCAGTTGCGCGCCGCTGCATTGAGCGACGCGCCACTCCAAGTTATCCCACAGGAAGACACCTTTTTTAACGTCCCACGAGGCCGCCTGAAACTGCGCCAACTGGCGCCCGACTTCGGCCAATTGGTCTACTACGAGCGCCCCGACCAGGACGGTCCCAAGCGTTCCAACTACCTCCTCGCCGGGACCTCGGAACCGGCCGCCCTCAAAACAGCCCTCGCCGCCGCTTTGGGCGTGCGCGGCGTCGTCCGCAAGAGGCGCCACCTCTACATGCGCGGGCAGACGCGCATCCACCTCGACGATGTGGAAGGCCTCGGCTATTTCATGGAACTGGAAGTCGTCCTGGGCGAGGGCCAGACCGACGCCGAGGGCCAGGCCATCGCCGAAGACCTGATGAGCAGGCTCGGGGTCCGGCACGAGGACCTGCTCGAAGGCGCGTACATGGACTTATTGGAAGGACAATGACCACGGTCTGCTGCCTCGTCCCCTCGCCTGAACATATCTTCCCGGGCCACGAAGAAGCCCCTTCCCGCTTCCAGTTTCTTGGCAACTGGGACTCGAAGCCCTACACCGTCACCTTCCTGGACCCTCAGCCTGCGCGGCGCGAAACTGTGACCGCTATCCACTCCGAGAGGATGCTGCGCCTTTTCGAGGAGGCCTGCCGCCAGGGCCCGGGCATCACCGACTTTGCCCCCACCTACGTCACACCCTCCACCTATGCGGACGCCTTCCTCTCCGCTGGGGCGACACTAACCTGCACGCGGGCTGTGCTGGAAGGACGGGCGCGCAACGCCTTTGCCATCGTCCGCCCGCCGGGGCATCACGCCGAGCCGGAAGCCGCGATGGGATTCTGCCTGCTCAATAACGTCGCCATTACCGCCCGCCATGCCCTGGATGCCGGGCTGGAGAAAATCCTGATTGTGGATTTCGACGTTCATCACGGCAACGGTACACAGGCTGTCTTCCGAGACGAGCCGCGGGCAGCATTTTTCTCCACCCAGCAGGAAAATATCTATCCCTTCTCCACCGGCCGCTTGGACGACCTCCCGCAGGCGCGCGGCCGCATCGTCAACCTGCCCCTGCCCGCCCGCGCCGGGGATGCCGCTTTCGCTTTAATCGCGGACCAAATCCTCCCCTCGCTTGTGGAGCGCTTCGCCCCGCAGATGATCTTCGTCTCGGCCGGATTCGACAGCCATTGGGATGACCCCCTGGCCGAACTGGGCCTTTCTTCCGCCGGGTATTACGCCTACTCGAAGCGGCTGGTGGAACTGGCCGATGAATATTGCGGCGGGAAGATCGTCTTCAGCCTGGAGGGCGGCTACAATCCGAAGAACGTGGCCTCGGGCGTGGACGCCGTCCTGTGTGCGCTGGCAGGCGTCCGGTTCAGCCCCGCTGCGGACCCCAGCCCTTACCCGGAGCCGGATATCCGAGAGCGGCTGGAGGCTGTTCGTAAATGGCATGGATGGTAGCAGCGTCAGCATCTGAATATCCCCTTGTCTATGAATTCTAAAGCCCCCAACGCTCCCCTGAATGAACGCGTTCGATTGCTCATGGATGAACTTTCTCTGGCTCTCCAATGGGACTCGCCATGTATTCTACTGGCAGTTTATCAATCGGAAATAACCAGGAACAAGGTCGAACTATCGCTCAAGCAATTCATCGAGCAGGCCGGGCAAACGGTTCAGGAATTGAGGGTCACTAAAACAGGATATGATATTCCCCTGATATTGCGAGATTTCCCCACGCGAGAAGGGACCATCTTCTTTGTGAGCGGGCTGCAATGGGGAGGCGGGAGGGGGTACTCGAATGCCTACCGCGCTCTGAATATGCACAGAGAATATCTGATAGAGGCAAAGATACGTTCGGTGTTTTGGGTCACGCAAAGGGAATTCAAACATTTACCCCGCTATGCCCCAGACTTCTGGGCCTTTCGTCATAAAGCGGTGGATTTTCTTGACTTGCCATCCCGGCAGGATGTGGCGTTGATGGAGTGTGAAGAAGAAGATTATGAAAGCGCAATCGAACGCTACGAGAAGTTATTGAGACGTGATTCCAGCAATTCTTCAGTCCGGCAAAAATTGGCGGAACTATACCGTGGACTTGGCTGTTACGAGGAGGCCGTTTCTCACTACAGAAAGTCCATTCGGCTCGCTCCAGAGACCGATGAATATCTATTGGCGCTGGCTCAAATTTACCTGGATTGGGGGCAAAACAATCTTGCTCTTCGAACTCGTCGTAGAGCGAAAAGGTTGTTAGAGAAGGGAAGATGATTAGGACAAAGAGCATATTAGCCCTACCGTTGTCCCTACGTTTATCAGCGGTGCGCGTGATATGTCATATATGGTAGAATTCTTCGTAGAGTTGCCAGACAACAACTCTTGACCATTCTGCGCATGCTCCCGCCATTTACGCTCATAGAAATAATAATCATCACGCTAATCCTGGCAATTGGCGTTTTACTGATTTCCATTCGGAAAAAAGGGGAAATTGGCTATTCCAGCATCCTGGCGTTCGGCGTTTGTTTGATCGTTTCTGCCCTGTTCTATTCGGCCTTGTTGGGCGGGCTGATTGAGCCTACATTGTTGCAAGAGGCTCTCTTATATCTTATCGTCTTGGGACTGCCGGTCTCTGTTCTCGTTTTCTCGCTCGAATACTTGGAGGGGAGGAAGTGGCTCTCCATTGCAATTGTTGGCATCATCGCGCTTGTGCCTGTCTTGATCCAATCCTTTCTAATCAGCCGGGCAACACAAGGTTTCCTGTTCATCAATGAACCCACAAAGAATTTCGAAATCATCAGCCAACTGGATGCAATGGGCTGGCTCAATCATGTTTATTCCACTGGCATACTCATTGCGGCTCTCATCGTCCTTGCGTATTCGATTGATTTCCGGTTGCCAGTCAGGCAGAATGGTGCCATTATCACCATCTTCATCGCGGGTATCTTGTCTGTTTTCATTAGCATGATCAATTTCAGCAATTTGGTCCCCGTCACCGAACCTGTAGTACTTCTTTTTAGTTATTCGCTCGTCGGAATTGCATTTATCTACTATCGAATAAAGTTCGATATAAAAAAGATCAGCCGGGTTTATACAAATAAAGTTCTGGACCATCTGGAGGACGGCATTATTGTTCTAAACGGCAGTGATTATGTTATTGGTATGAATTTAGCCGCGGAGCAAATTGTAGGGGTCACTGCACAGGAGGCTTACGGGAGACATATTGACCGATTCTTTCAAGACTGGCAAAGAATCAACCTGAACAAGGATTCTGAAAATGAGACAGAATTTAGAGGCAGTGTTTATATTCACCAAGAGTGGAGGTACCTTGATGTAAGAATCACCCCGATGGAGAGCGAAGACTCCGAGAACAAGAGCAAAATCCTGATCATTCGCGATATCACCAACCTGAAAATCACCAACGATGCCCGGCAGTATGCCCGGGAGGCCATGTTCGTGTTCCTGCGCTCGCTATTCAACGCTTTCAAAGACTCGCAGACAATCCAAGAATTTCTCGAGCGCGCGCTCTATCAAGCCCTATATACTTTCAACATTGAAAATGGTTTTATCTATTTACTCGTGCCCGCCAATGTCCCCGAAAGAGCGAAGTACGCATTGGCCGCCAAACACGGCTCGATGAATTTGAAATCCGTTTTAGCCAAGATCCTTTCATCCGCCTGTCTCCCTTTGTCAGATTCCAAAAGGGAACCGCAAATCATTACCGATATTAGGAAGGACGAACACCTTTCGGAATACTTCCAAGACATGAACGGCGACTTCTCTCTTGCGTTTTTCCCCTTATGTGTCGAACAAGAGATACTCGGCCTGATGGTGCTGGGGCGTGCACAGGTCAACGGGTTTAACCCTTATGATGTCATGCGCCTCGGGGTGGCAGCGGATGAAATAGCGTCCTATATTTTCAAGGAACGGGAAAGACAACAGCAAATTGCGTCTATTGAAAGACAGAGATTGGTTCGCGATTTACATGATTCTGTCACACAAAAGCTATATGGTCTGGTTACAATTACAGAGGCTGTCCAGGTTGGGCTTGAAGCAGGCGCAATTGACAAGGCTACCAACCTAATGTCGCGAGTAAGCGAAAACGCTCGCCAGGCCTTAAGGGAAATGAGGCTCTTCCTTCATCAGCTCGATCCAGTGGACCTCGAACGTGAGGGTTTGGTCGCTGCACTCCATCAACGCCTGGCCGCTGTGGAAGGACGCTCGGATATCAAAGCGCAGTTCATCAGCAAGGGAGAGTTTTCCTTCTCGAAAGAAAAAGAGCGTGCGATTTACTATATTGCTGAGGAGGCCTTGAACAACATATTGAAGCACGCCCAGGCTCAAACTGTTTCAGTCAAATTGAGGCGCAGAGGCGGAAGGGTTTATCTTGATATAATTGACGATGGCTGTGGATATGATCCGACCAAACAACCAGGCGGCAGAGGTATTCGCAACATGATCGAACGCGCCGCACAAATGGAGGCAACGTTTACCATAGTTCCAGAAAAGAGAAAAGGAACGCGAGTATCCTTATCTTTCCGAGAGTAAGGACTGGAGAAGCGACTATGAAAAAGATTCGGGTTCTTATTGTAGAAGATCAGTCCGTGGTGAGGGAGGGCCTGGCCGCGATTCTCTCCTTCCAAACGGATATCGAGGTGGTGGGGCAGGCAAAAGATGGCCTTGAGGCGGTGGAGATGTTGGAAAAAACCAATCCTGATGTTATCCTCCTCGACCTCGTGATGCCCCGGCAAGATGGGTTGACGACGATTCCAATCGTCAAAGAAAAGATGCCATCTGTCCACATCCTTGTCCTGACCAGTTTTGCTGAAAACGAACGTGTGTACAAAGCGATCAAGTCTGGAGCAGAAGGATATATGCTGAAGGATGCTACCCATACACAATTCTTGCAGGCGATACGCGATGTGGCACAGGGACAGGCTACCCTTTACCCATCCATTGCGATGCAGGTTATCCGCGAGATTAATAGCCCCACAGATTTGACGTACACAACAGATCCTCTCACGCCACGTGAACTTGAGACGTTGCGTCTGATTGCAAGTGGCTTGAGCAATCAAGAAATCGCACACAAGCTCTTCGTTCAGGAGAGAACTGTGGCAAAGTATGTCAGCAGCATACTGGACAAATTACACCTTGCCAACCGCACGCAAGCCGCGTTATATGCTGTTCGCAAAGGGTTGACCGAACAAATGTAACAGTTCCTTCGATATCGCTATCCATGACAATCAGGCGGCCGCCGGGCCGCCTTTTTTATTGTAGGAATGACCACCCTGAACTTTCCAGGTGTGCTTCATAATCAAAAAGTAGACATTCACAACCCTACAAATAGGTAGCATTTACATTCCGATGAGAACGCACGACTTCACTTTTCCCCCTGTACTTTGTGCGATGTCATTCTACAAAGCATGAAGGATAATGCTTGCAAATGGTCTAAGTACATGTAAGTAAAGTTCCTACTCTAACAAACATATTTCTTCGGTTTCGTTTTCAGTGTGGGAGGGCGATAATCTAAGAGACTCACCAATAGAAATATCGGGCAGCAGATAACTTCCACATTGAGTGAATGTTCGTTTGGATAAGCACATGCTACTTGGCAAGTATGTCCTCCCTATTAGCACAGACGGTTGGTTCACCCTGCCGTTAGATTGCCGTCAAGGTCTGTCAAAGGCGCTCTACCTCACGCAGGGGCTTGACCGTAATCTATTGCTGTTTACAAAGAATGCGTTTGAAAAAATATATTCGCATGTCAAGTCCGTAAGCATTACCGATCCTGCGGCCAGACTCCTGACAAGAATAATTCTCGGAAACACGGTTGTACTGGGAATCAATCCCGCCGGCATGATCCAAGTGCCTGCAACCCTTTATGAATATGCAGGTTTCGAGGGGGAGGTCGTTCTCGTTGGTCAGGGTGATTACCTCGAGTTATGGTCTCCAATTACCTGGGATAAACTCTCGGACATTTTGCGGGATTACAACCAGAATGTTCAACGTTTCGAGAAGTTCAATGTTCCTCTTACATAAGCCGTCAACCAACCGAAATGCCTCTCTTGGAGAAGAAAAATGACAATCCTAGGAATTGATATCTCAAAATGGAATGGCAACTGGGATGCTGATAAAGCCAAGCAGGCCGGAGCCACTTTTGTTTTTATCAAATCATCGCAGGCGACATTCACAGACATACAATTCGCGGCAAACTGGGAAAAGGCAAAAGACGCGGGTCTTTTGCGCGGTGCCTATCACTATTTGGATTACGCCAAACCTGGCATTGATCAGGCCAACTATTTTGCCGACTTGCTCCAAAATGACCCCGGCGAATTACCGCCTGTCGTGGATTATGAGCAAGTGAGAACAGACAACAATCCCAGCATCGCGCTTGGATTCTTGCGTGATTTTCTGAACCAAATGAAAACACGCACCGAATTGTATGAAAATGCCAACATCAAATGCCCGATGATCTATACCGGACAGGGTTTTTGGGTCCCGTATGGAGACCAGACACAACCAGACTACTGGCTCCAATTCCCATTATGGGTTGCACATTGGACTACAGCCAGCGGCCCTCTGATGCCCTCACCATGGACATTGTGGCAATTCTGGCAATTTACTTCCAAGGGCCCGGGTGAAGTCTTTGGTTCCGAAAGTCTTTCAATTGACATGAACCGATTTAACGGCACGTTGAACGAGTTACTTGAATTTGCTGGTATTCGGAACCCAACGGGCACTTTGGTTGAAATCTATTCCGATTTAGAGAAACGAACTGCCGCACTAGAAGAAACCATCACCCACATATCAACAACGGGTACGATCCCCGATCCAAACCTTATCACCCGAGTTGATGGCCTGGAACAACAAGTCACCAGCCTGACCCAATCCTTGGCCGCCTCGAAAAGTTCCCTGGATCAACGTGTGACTTCCCTCGAACAGAGACTCGCCAATGGTACAGGAAATTCAAATGGAAGCACAACCAATGATACCGGAGTCTATGCGACCTGCACAATCAACGCCCAGAATATCCGCAATGGACCAGGCACTTCCTATTCCGTGACAGGAATACTGACCAAGGGTCAGAAAGTAAAGGTCCTCAAGCGCCAGGATGGCTGGGCACAACTGGAAGACCCGGCTGGATGGGCATACGAAGGCTATCTATCCTTCGACCAAAACAATCCGCCTGTAACAACCGAGGCTTCACCTGCCGCCAATTCAACCCCCGGGACCTATGGCGTGTGTAACACCAGTGGGCTGAACGTGCGGAGCGGCCCCGGCGCGACATATGCGATTGTCGGAGGCTTGACATACGGGCAACGGGTCAAGATCATAGACCGCCGCAACGGTTGGGCCCAAATCGAGACCCCGTCTGGCTGGTGCAATGAAAGTTATCTGAGCTTCAATTGAAAGATACTATAAAAACCTAACACACCTCTTGTAAACTGCGATGACCACCTACGAGTACATTGTCGCCAAAGATTTCGACCGTGCCTGGCTCAACTTTGAACTAGATCTCCCTCTCGCGCCCGGGAAGAACGGACAACCGAATCCCTTTTACGTCGTCCGTCCGGGTAATCCGACCCACGAA
>JBFMCM010000174.1:0-16193 GCA_040754355.1 Chloroflexota bacterium
GCCGTGATGCGCGAGGTGGCGCTCTCGTTCGGTGTGCCTGAGGAGGCTATCGTGCTCGACTATGCCGGACGGCGCACCTACGACACCTGTTACCGCGCCCGTGACATCTTCCAGGTAGATGAGGTCATCCTGGTCACGCAAGCCTTCCACCTGCCGCGCGCCCTGTACATATGCAACCAACTCGGCGTGGAGGCGGTGGGCGTGGAAGCCGACCAGCACGTCTACCGCAAGTCGTCCATGTTGTTTTGGAATGTGCGTGAATTACTGGCCACCCTGAATGCCCTGTGGGAGGTGCACGTCTCGCACCCCATCCCTGTGCTGGGCGAACCGGAACCAATCTTTCCGTGATGTATAATCAAACTGGAGGTGAGTATGGTATCCCTAAAGGAACTCCAGGCGCAGTATGCAACCAATGAGGCTGGCAAGAAAGTTGCAGTGATCCTCCCCATCGAAGAATTCGAGGAATTGCTGGAGGATCTCGAAGACTTGGCGGTCCTTGCCGAGCGCCGCGACGAACCGACCGTTCCGCACAAAGAAGTCATTGCAAAGTTAAAACACGACGGCCTCCTACAGGATTGAGTGGAAGCGTTCGGCGCAAAAGGAGTTGAAAAAACTACCCCGGCAAGTATTGCGGCGCGTCCTCGACGCTGTTAACGAACTGGCATTTGATCCATATTGGCCAGGGACGCGAAAACTGGTTGTTCAAATCATCCGCCTCAAACACCGCAAAGACGTTTACAGGAGATAGCATGACCCGCGACGAAGCCCTTGCACTGGTGCGTGAATATGTCAAGAACGACAACCTTATCAAGCACATGCTGGCCGTGGAAGCCGCCATGCGCTTCTATGCCGAAAAGTTCGGCGAGGACATGGAGAAATGGTCTGTCACCGGCTTGCTGCACGATTTCGACTGGGAAATCCATCCCACTCTCGAAGAGCACCCGCTGGCCGGGGAGCCCATCCTGCGCCAGCGCGGCGTTCCCGAAGAGATCATCCGGGCGGTGATGAGCCACGCCGACCACACCGGCGTGCCGCGCCAGACGCGCATGGAGAAGGCGCTCTACGCCTGTGATGAAATCACCGGCCTGATCACCGCGGTGGCCCTCGTCCGCCCGTCCCGCTCGCTGCTGGACCTGGAAGCGTCTTCCGTCAAGAAGAAGTGGAAGGACAAGGCCTTCGCCGCCGGAGCCAACCGCGCCGAGATCGAAAAAGCCGTGGCCGAGTTCGGCATCGAACTCTGGGAGCATGTCGGGAATGTCATCGTCGCCATGCGGCGCATCGCCCCCGAATTGGGGCTGATGGGAAATATTCAAGCCTGAGAAGGATTGGGCTAATCACAATCCCCCTGCCGAATTGTTCCGGGCAAGGGGATTTTTCTTCATTACGTTTTGGTTTGCAGATAGATAATTTACTTGCTGCAATCGTTCATCGGTTGACCGAAAATTCTCCAAAGTCAGCGCCACACGCATAACAATACCCTGACGCATTCCCGGTGATCTCGTCCCCATTCACGATACCAGTATAGTAATACATAATTTCCTCAGTGCTAGTATCGTGGAATCGAACAGCATTTCCCTCAATAATTCCCTCAATCGAATACTCTTGAAAAATTGTGCCTGATAGTATTAATTGCACAGAGCCGGAGAATTCACTGGATCCGGCTTCCTGGGTGATGATTAGGGTCATGTCGAACAAACGGCTGGCTCCGCTCCATTCATCAAAAATTCCCTGCCATGTCCCGTTCAGGTCAACTGCTGGCGGCACAGGTGAACTAATCGCCCAGGAACCATCGCGGGTCAAAGTATACAATCCCCAGCCATCTTCCGGGCAATCATAACAGTTCCAGGCGATATAGCCGCTGAGTGCCTCATCGGCATACGTGGCGGTGAAAAATCGACCTTCCGATTCTTGCACATGCAAGATTGCGCCGTCGAAAACACCGTTGACAGCATAGTTTTCAATATGGCTGGGGTCCAATTGATCCGTGATAGTGACATTTCCGATGATGTTGTCGTCGCTGTTCTGCTCGATGGTCATTGTGATTAAAAAGGTGAAAATGCCCGTAGTAAGCGCCCCGGTCCATGTACCGTTGAGATTCGTGATCTCGGCCGAGACTGGTGGAAGTGTGGCGATGCCGCTGATGGCAGTGCCGGGTGCAGTGGGAATATTACAACTCGTAACCAGTAGTATCAGCAACATCAGTATCGGCAGGGATTTCTTTATGGTTGACATATTTTCCTCCTTCAAATAGAACATGGCAGGCATTACTTATGCTTTCATAATGCCACGCAGCAAGGGTTAGCGCAATATGCTGTAAGTCCCATGCTAAGTATTTCACTTCTTTTTCTTTTCCTCCACCCTGCTCACATACCTTTCTAACACCCAACCTTCCACCAACCCCAACACCGCGTCCCCGGCCTTGACATCCACCACTGCCTCGCCGCGCACGGCGGAGCGCTTGCGCAGAGGCGCGGAGTCCAGGCGGGTCATCTTGGGGGCGGCCTTGAGCAGGTGCAGGGTCACGATGGCGTTCGGCTTGCCCATGGCCAGCCCGACCAGTTTCACGCCCTTCGGCAATTCCCAGGCGATGACGCCCTTGCCGTAGCGTCCCTGCGCCGGGAAGTCCTTCGCTTCCACACATTTGGCTTTGCCATCCGAGGCCACCAGGAACAGGTTGCCGGTCCCGGGCAGGATTTGCATGCCGATGACTTCATCCCCAACGCCCAGTTTGATGCCGTTGACACCCGCCGCAGCCAGTCCCATCGGGCGGACCTCCTCCTCGCTGAAACGGATGCTCATCCCCAGCGCCGTGGCGAGCAGGACCTCCTTCCTGCCGTCCGTTAAAACGGCCCAACCCAGGCTGTCGCCGTCGTTGACGTTGGCCAGGCGGAAGGTCTGCGCCGAGGGGCCGGGGAGATCATTCACGGCGGACTTTTTCACCATCCCGCCGCGGGTGACGGTCAGGAGGTAGGTATCCTCGGGCAAATTCGACTTCTTGGTCGGCAGGACAAAAGCTGCCATCGGTGGGATGTCCGCTTGCAATGGCGACACCTTGTTATATTGAGTACCGTCCGAGAGTTTTTCCGCTTCGGGCAGGGTGTGGACCGCCACCGCGGCAGCCGCGCCGCGTTCGTTGATCAGGTAGAGTGTGTCGGTGGCGTCGGCTTTCACCAGCAACCGGGGCGCATCGGAGCCGGAGAGACGCGGCGGCTTGTCGTCGCGCGTGCGGGCGATTGTACCTTCCGAGGTCATGCCGATCCACACCACCTGTTCCTTGACCAGTTCGGCGGCGGTCAGCGGGGCCTTCTTCTTGCGGCCGCGCAGGCTGACGATCTGCGTCCGCCGCCGGTCGCCGAAGTCGGTTTTGACTTTGAGCAGTTCTTCGGCGGCCACGCCGCGCATCTTCTTCGGGGATTTCAGCAAGGCTTCCAGTTCCTTGATGAGCGCCAGGGTCTCTTTGTATTCGGTCTCGATCTTCTTGCGCTCCAGCGCGGCCAGGCGACGCAACTGCATTTCGAGGATGGCATTGGCCTGGAGTTCTGTCAGTTTATAACGTTTCTTTAGTCTTTCGCGGGCAGTCTCCACGTCCGGGGAGTTACGGATCAGGCTGATGATCTCGTCCAGGTGCTTGAGCGCTACCATCAGGCCTTCGAGGATGTGCGCCCGGGCGCGGGCTTTCTCCAGGTCGAACTCGGCGCGGCGCTTGATGACCGTCAGCCTGTGTTCGAGGTAGACTCGCAGGGCTTGCTTGAGAGTCAGCAGGCGCGGCTCGTTGTCCACCAGCGCCAGCAGGTTGATGCTGAAGGTGGACTGCATCGGTGTGCGCTTGTAGAGGTCGGCCAGCACCTTCTCCGGCTCGACGTTCTTGGTCAACTCGATGACGATGCGCAGTCCCTGGCGGTCAGACTCGTCCCGCAGGTCGGTGATGCCCTCCAGGTGTCCGTCGCGCACCAGTTCGGCGATGCGCTCGATCAGGCTGGACTTGTTGACCTGATAGGGCAGTTCGGTGACGATGATGCGGCTCTTGCCGCGTTCCATCTCCTCGATGTGCGCCTTGGCCTGGATGGTGACCCGGCCGCGGCCTTTCCCGTAAGCGGCTTCGATGCCCTCCTCGCCCTTCTGCTCGATGATGATACCGCCGGTCGGGAAGTCCGGACCCTCGACATATTCCATCAAATCGTCCACGTTGAGGTCGTCGAGTTTCTCCCATTTTTCGAGCATGAAGACGCAGGCGTCCACCACCTCGGACAGGTTGTGCGGCGGGATGTTGGTGGCCATACCGACGGCGATACCGGTGGCGCCGTTGACCAGCAGGTTGGGGATGGCCGAGGGAAGCACGGCCGGTTCGGTCAGCGTGCCGTCGAAGTTGTCGGCGAAGTCAACGGTATTTTTGCCGATGTCCGCCAGCAGGTCCAGCGCCGGGGCGGCGAGACGCGCCTCGGTGTAGCGCATGGCTGCCGGGGGATCGCCGTCTACAGAGCCGAAGTTGCCCTGCCCGTCAATGAGCAGGGTGCGCATCGAAAAATCCTGGGCCATGCGCGCCATGGACTCGTAGACGGGCTGGTCGCCGTGCGGGTGGTACTTGCCGAGCACCTCGCCGACGATGCGGGCGGATTTGCGGTAGGGGCTGTCGAGGCGGATGCCCATGTCGTACATGGCGTACAGGATACGGCGCTGGACAGGCTTGAGGCCGTCGCGGGCATCCGGCAGGGCGCGGGCGACGATGACCGACATGGCATAGTCGAGATAGGCTGCCTGCATCTCGCGGTCAATATCAATTTTACGGACAAGGCCAAGTTCCATAAGGTGACTCCCGTCCCTCACCCCCGTCCCCTCTCCCATTGGGAGAGGGGTGCAGGGGTGAGGAGGAAATTATGTTCTAACTTGCTATCTTACGGGTAAAGAGGCAAAGCGTCAAGGAGCAATGCAAAAACACCCCTCAATAAGGTGATAGATGCTGGATTTATTTATGGCACGGCAAACCGTGTTCTATCCAGCCACTCCATTTCCAAATCGCTGCTTTCAGATGGAGTTGGGAAAATAAAAGTCACGTTGACCGTTTTCCCTGCGCCAACCGCAAGAAGCGCGCTGCCATTTTTGATCGTGACGATCAAATCGCAGTCTGCCTGCTGGATGCCGTCTTCATCCGGGGCTGACATTTTGCATGTGACCGAAGCGCTGAGGCTGCCTGAACTGCTGAGCGGGATGTTATCATCCATGCCGAGATCAACCTCAGCCGGCAGATACTCGTTTCCTGACTGGTCAATGAGAATCGGGCCTTTTGTCAGGTCAATTGCGCCGGGACCAGAGGCGGTGTTCTGGATCTGTATATCTAGGCGAGTTCCATCGGTATCTGAACTTACCTCCAGCACGGTAACCAGCCAGCCGGAACTCATCACGCTGCCGGAAACCTCAATGCTCATGCTGTAGCCCTTCAGGGTGGTGGCCGCGTTTTTCCATCCGCCAACATCCGCGGTCGTTCCTACAGGCTGCGGTGTCCCGCTGGGAGTCTCCGATATGCATGCCGCTGATAATCCGACAGCAAGCATGACGACTGCCAGGATAAGGAATCGATTATTTTTCATTTCTGGCCTCCTGTTATGGCGTAAAGGAGAATGTCATAATGAAACTGCCATGCCCCCCCTTTACGAAAAAAGATAGAAATCTTGCTACATGAACCTACTTACCAAGCCGGGCAGTAGGATTTCGCCCGAGAACCGGGTGCAAATAAAAAGGTCTTCCCGTAATTTTTCAACAGCCTCTATCGGATCGCAGAACAGAGAGGCGATCCTATCACTACGGCGGGGTGGGTGTGGGCGGCCATGGGACGACCGGCAGCGCACTGGTATCGCCGGTCAACGTGGCATAATAAGCCCACAACCAGCAAGTAATGGCTGGATTGGAAGGCAATTTGATGATCCAGTTGTCGCTGTTGTGACTGCGCCCCACCACTTCGGCGGTCTCGCCGACCTTCAGGACGCCGAGGATATCGAAGAGGGTGCCTGGACCAGTTCGGCAGCGGGTGTCCACGGAAACACTCACCCTGGGTGCCTCTGAGGTGGGAGAAGGAGTAGTCGTTGGGGTCAGGGAGGGCGTCAGGGTCTGCGACGGGGTGAAGGTGAAGTGAAGGGTATCCGTGACCAGCGCGGATACCGTCTGCTGGACAGAGAAGGCAATCTGCGTCTGGGCGGCCATCGTTCCTGCCACGGCCTGGTCAATCAATGCCTGTTGGTCGAGTGTGGGGGATGAAGTGATGGTCGGCCTCGGCGTGGCCATGACAACGTTACAGGAGGCGAGGAGCAGGAATAACATCATGCCCATCCAGGCAGCGAACTTTTTCGTCATTATTTGTAATTATATCCCCAGTCCTCTCAGAAAATAAAAGAGATGGTCTGGGTCAGGCAACTACCGGTTGACCCATTCCCAGAACAAAGCGTGAGGGTGGCATCAAAATGGTCTCCAACTGGATTATGAACCATGTGCATGATCACAGTCGCCGTACCCGTCTCCCCGGGCGTTAGATCCAGTAAGGTCACGGTTGGACCGCACCAATTGTCATAACTGATAAATTCATCAGCCGAGGTTGTCCCGGTATCGCCATGCGTTGTGTCAACGAGCGAGAGCGTATACGACTCCCAGGTTAATTCGCCAGTATTAGTCACATCGAACCTGAGACATTGGTAACCCGGTCCCACTCCCCAAAATTCATAGGAGAAACTAAAGGCAAGCATCGGGGTCGGAGTGGGCGGGGGAGCCATGACAGGCAATGACTGCCAATCGCCGGTCACGGTCGCGTATTGCCCCCACAACCAGCAGATGACGGAGGGTTTGTCCGGGTCGCGGATAATCCAGAACTGCCCGCTGGAATCGCGGCCGAGGACTTCGGCAGTTTGCCCCACCTGCAAGCCGTTACCGACGGTGTCGTAGTCTACCCCTGGCCCGGTCCGGCAGTTGGTTTCGAGGGAGACGCTGACCAACGGGATGGAGGGGGTAAAAGTATATGTTGGAGAAGGAGTATTTGAAGGGGTCGGCGTGAAGAGCGGAGTGTTCGTGTCGGTGCTGGTGGAGGGGGCAGAGGGTACATTCGATAACCTGGGCAAATTGCAAGCGGAAAGTATCAGAAGCCCTGCCAATATGAGTAGAGGGAGAGTTTTCTTCCGGCACATTATTGTTTCTCTTTTTCCTGGACTTCAAGAACCGGTGCTCTTGCTCACAAACACCACGTCCATTTTAGGCTAAGAATTTTCCGGCAAGCCAATGTCCCAACGGTTGGGTTATTTTACAGGTGTTGCAGTACCAGTACCTGTGGGCGAATTACTAGGGCAGGAAGCAGGGCTGCTGAAACTGTTGCCAAACAACTCGGGGGGCCAGCAAGCCTCGGCGAAGGCATTCGTCGTGTCGCTGCCCAGCAAGCCGTTGAGGATGTCACGGTACTGTGCCACGCTCGGCACGAGATGTGCATACCCTTCCTCATAAACCTGGCCTCCGCCGGATTGACATAAAGCGTCCAATTCGATCAGGCTGCGAGCCACGTCCTCCAATTGGAAACCGTTTTGCTGGCAGAGTTCAGAGATCAACCATAGGGGATAGTCCCCTCCGGAAGGATATTCGTTGCGGTAGGAACAGAATCCGGCCGGATCCATGATCCCGATGGCGAAAGAGGGCAGCGGCACGACGAAATCGTGGAAAAACCACGCGTAAGGATCATAGAAATCCCCTGCGTGCCCTGAAATCCTCCCAAAGAAGATCGTGTGCATGTACTCATGGAGTGGAAAATATTGGCTTTCGAGCAAAGCGGCCTTTTGGATCATCTCTTCGAGTGTGGGGTAAAGTCCGGGACCATCGCTGCAGGTGTAGGCCTGATGCATGCTGGAATATATATAAGCATGCCCCGCGGGAAGTTCACCGCATACACTGTCGTGAACATCCAGGTGCATGTCCACCGGCTGCAACTCGGCCAGGGTATCAATTCCGGTCAATTGGATCAACATGGCATGTGCGAGGCGAAAACCGGCATATTCTGCGTAAATATATTGCAGATCAAGCGAACAGGGCTCCTGGCAAACAATACGGAACGGGTCACCAGGGATTTGATATGCCAGATAAGGCACTCCCTCGATTTGGATCGAATTGACAGGGACGGGGACGATTTCGTTGGGTATGGATGCGCCCACGCGTGTCTCTTCGGCGGTCTGGCCGTTGTTTTGTACATCCTCGGTCAGGGCGGGGGTCATCCCTTCACCGGGGGCTCCTGGAAGGTTACAGCCAGCCAGCCCAACCAGCAGTGAAATGGATACCAACAATTTTCGGATCATATTTGGCTCCTTGGTAGGATATGGACAAAGTATAGTATATGTTGTCGGGATACAGGCTGCACAACAGTTTTCATTACCCGCTGGTGTGTCTCGACAAAGTTTCGACATGCTCAACCATCAGCTCGACAACCAGGCGGGCGTGGACGATGCTTGGGGGCAGGATTCTGCGTAGGCGCTGAAAATTGCCGAAAACAGTTGCGCTTATGGTGTAAAAGATGTGCTCTTGGAAATGCATTGCCCGGCCAGGCCGTTCTGGGAACAGAGCGTAAAGGTGGCTGTCATGTTATGCCCGGCGGGATTGTAGCCAAACATCCCTCCATACCAGTTTCCTGTCACTCCGGTCTCAGCGGGAGTTAAATCCATGAGAGTGTTCGTGATAATACAAGTAGGACCGGCATCCATGAACACATCATCGGTGTACGTTTTCGTGACCGATGTGGATGAGTCTGTGACATCCACCTTGAAGGATTCCCAGGTTACGCTGCCGTTATTAGTCAGCTGGAACCTAAATGCAAACCAACCCATGCAATTTACCATTGACAAGTAGGCAACCGTGAAGGATGCCGCAGGCGTGGGTGTGGGTGGAATATCATAAATAGGCAGTCCTTGGGTGTTACCGATGACCGCAGCATACTGGTCCCACAGCCAGCAGGTCCCAGGGCCGTCCGGATTCTTGATGATCCAGGATCCACCGTAGGGCGCCTGCCCGACGACTTCAGCGCTTTCCCCAACATGCAAAACGCCGACGATGTCATATGGCTCTCCAGGACCGGTGCGGCAGTTGGTGTCCACCGAGACGCTGACCATCGGGACTTGAGGCGTGAAGGTGAGTGTGGGCTGGGGAGTATTGGATGGCGCCAGTGGGAGTTCGGGTGTATTGGTAGCCACTTCCTGCACCGGCGGCTGGCCATCCCCATTTTCATCCTGTCCGGCTGGTGCCTGCCCGCCTGGTAAATTGCAGGCGGAAAGCACGGTAACTAGGGCAATATTGCACGCGATAATCTTGACTTTCCTGTTCATGGATTCTCCTCTTATTTTCCAAGCGGGTTGTCTCGGTTGGAAGGCTATGGATTGAACGCGATGGTCACAGTCTTGGATTGCCCGGCGAGGCCATCCTGTTCGTAAAGAGTGAAGGTGGCTGTCATGTTATGACCCGTGGGGTTATAGGGGAAAGGACCACTAGCCCCCCAATTCCCTGCTACTCCCGTTTCTCCCGGTTCCAGGTCCAAGAGTATATTTACCGCTGGTCCACAGCCCAAACGATCCATGAAATCGTCCCACGAAAAAGATTTAACCGTCGAGGTGGTCGAATCAGTAACCACCACTAAATATGACCTCCAAGTTACACTTCCCGTATTGACAAGTTGGAATCTGAAGGCATAATCTCCCAAGCATGAAATCATTTGCAGGTAAGAGACAGTGAAGGATGCCGCTGGCGTGGGCGTGGGTGGAATATCATAAATGGGCAGCCCCTGGGTGTCCCCGATGACCGTCGCATATTGATCCCACAACCAGCAGGTCCCGGCGCCGTCGGGATTCTTGATGATCCAGGAGCCGCCGTAGGGTGCCTGCCCGACGACCTCTGCCGTTTCCCCCACATGCAGGACACCTACGATATCATATGGCTGCCCAGGACCGGTGCGGCAGTTGGTGTCCACCGAGACGCTCACCATCGGGACTTGGGGTGTGTAAGTGAGCGTGGGCAGCGGCGTGTTCGACGGCGTGAAAGTGAATTCGGGGGTATTGGAGGCCGCAGGTTGCTGCGGAGGTGGTTCATCTCCCGGTTCGTCCTGTCCGGAGAGCGGTTGTCCGAAGGGCAGGTTGCAGGCGGAAAGTCCGATCGCTAAGATGAGCAGGCTGGTGAAGGTGGTTTTTCTGTTCATGAGATTCTCCTTTCACATTAACCATCATACGCTTTTCCCCGCCAAAATACAATTCCCGCTTAAATACCAGCGGGGCGGTGATGTCACCGCCCCGCCGAGGGATTTCGGTTATGTTAGTCGGAAGCCCCGCTGTCGGGTATTTCCGTCCATTGGGAGGAGCCGGCCTGCGCCAGCGCCTGTTCCGTGGTCTGGAAGCGTCCGTGCGTGAAGCCTGTCCCGGCCGGGATGAGCTTGCCGATGATGACGTTCTCTTTCAGGCCGTAGAGCGGGTCGGTCGTCGAACCGATGGCCGCTCCCGCCAGCACCTTGATGGTGTGCTGGAAGGAGGATGCCGAGAGGAACGAGTCGGTGCTCAGGGAGGCCTTGGTCACGCCCAGCAGGATTTCGCTGAAGGTGGCGGGCTGCTTGCCTTCGCTCAACATCTGTTCGTTGACGCGGCGGATTTCCAGACGATCCACCGGGTCGCCGGGCAGGTACCTTGTTTCACCCGGGCGCTTTACCTGCACCTTGCTCATCATCTTGCGAATGATGACCTCGAAGTGCTTGTCATGGATGTTCTGTCCCTGCGAGCGGTAAACCTTCTGCACTTCGCTGAGCAGGTACATCTGGCAGGCTTCGCGTCCCTGGATGCGCAGGACACGGTGCGGGTTGAGCGAGCCTTCAGTGAGCGGTTTCCCAGCCTCGACCTTTTCACCTTCCTTGACCAGCAGGCGCAGGGTGGTGGGGATTTCGTATTCCACTTCCTCGCGCTGCTCGTAGGAGACGTACACCTTGCGCTTTTCCACGCGCACCTTGCCGGCGTGCTGGGCGGCGACGGCCGCCTCATCCAGTTTGGCGATCACCTCCCCGGCCTTGACTTCATCCTCTTCCTTTACCTGGATCTTCCATTCCTTCGGGATATCGAACTCATCGTGGATCATTTCGCTGTGTTCCACGCGGACGATGCGCATGTCGGCGAATTTCTCGGACTGGATGACATGCACCGTGCCGTTGATTTCGGAGACGACCGCCTCGCCCTTGGGCTGCTTGCGGGCTTCGAAAATTTCCTCCACGCGGGGCAGACCAGTGGTGATGTCGCCGCCCGCGGCCACACCGCCGGTGTGGAAGGTGCGCAGGGTCAACTGCGTGCCCGGTTCGCCGATGGACTGGGCGGCCACGATGCCGACCGCCGAACCCATCTCCACCATCGTGCCGCGGCCCAGGTCGAGGCCGTAGCATTTGGCGCAGATGCCGTGAGACAGTTCGCAGGTCAGGGCGGAACGGACCTTTACCTCGGTCACTCCCGCGGCGGCAAATTTACGCGCCATTTCGTGGTCAATGATGTCGTCGAACTCGGCCAGCACTTCACCGGTCTTTGGGTCCAGCATGCGTTCGGCGATGAGGCGTCCGTACAGGCGCGAGATCATGGACTGGCCGGCCACGTCGTCTTTCTTGCGGATCCAGATGCCTTCGTGCGTGCCGCAGTCGGTCTCGTTGATGATGATGTCCTGGGCAATGTCCACCAGGCGGCGGGTCAGGTAACCGGCGTCAGCAGTGCGCAGGGCAGTGTCGGCCAGGCCTTTGCGTGCGCCGTGCGTGGAGATGAAGTATTCCTGGGCGGTCAGACCCTCGCGGAAGTTGGAGCGGATCGGCATCGGGATGATGCGCCCGGACGGGTCGGCCATCAGGCCGCGCATGCCGGCCAGTTGGGAGATGGGACCGAAGCCGCCCTTGGTCGCGCCGGAACTGGCCATGGTCGCCAGGTTGCCATCCGGATCGAGCGAGCCCTTGACCGCCTTGGCAACGTCGTTGGTGGTCTGCTGCCAGATCTGGATGATGCGCTCGTTCTGTTCCTGCTCGGTGAGCAGGCCGCGGCGGAAGTCGCGCTGGACAAGTTCCACGTCCTTGAGCGCCTTGTCAATGATTTCCTGTTTTTGCGGTGGGACGGTGATGTCGGAAACGGCAATGGTTGTGCCAGAGCGCATGGCATATTCGAAACCGATGCGCTTGATTTCGTCGGCAGTTTCGGTGGTGACATCCTGGCCGTAGAGTTCGTACACTTCGGCGATCAGGTCCTTCACGCCGCTTTTTTCCAATTGCCGGTTGATGAACTGCGCCTTTTCCGGCAGGATGCGGTTGAAGAGCACGCGCCCGACCGTGGTGTCAATCAGGCGGGTCTCGGGTTCCGGCAGGCGGTTGTGCTGTTCGTCGTACCAGGTCTGGACGCGCACCTTGACCTCGGAGTGGATATCCACCTGACCCAGTTGGTAGGCCATTTCCACTTCGTCAACATCCGCGAAGGCGCGCCCATCGCCCTTGTGGGCTTTGACGTGCAGCATGGTCAGGTAGAACACGCCCAGCACCATGTCCTTCGACGGGCCGATGATGGGTTCGCCATCCGCGGGTTTGAGCAGGTTCTTGGAAGCCAGCATCAGCCGGCGCGCTTCCTGCACGGCTTTATCCGAAAGCGGCACATGGACAGCCATCTGGTCGCCGTCGAAGTCGGCGTTGAAAGCGGTGCAGACCAGCGGATGCAGTTGGATAGCCGACCCCTCGATCAGGGTCGGTTCGAAGGCCTGGATACCGAGCCTGTGCAGGGTCGGGGCGCGGTTCAACAGCACCGGGCGCTCCTTGATGACCTCCTCCAGCACTTCCCAGACCTCGGGCCGGCCGCGTTCGATGAAGCGGCGCGCCCCCTTGACGTTGGCTGCATAATTGTGGGTCACCAGCCGGCCGATGACGAACGGGCGGTAGAGTTCCAGCGCCATGGCCTTGGGCAGGCCGCACTGGTAGAGTTTCAACTGCGGGCCGACGACGATCACCGAGCGGCCGGAATAGTCCACGCGCTTGCCGAGCAGGTTGCGGCGGAAGCGGCCTTTCTTGCCCTTGAGCATGTCGCTCAAGGAACGCAGTTCACGCCGTCCGCGGCGGGAAAGCGCCTTGCCGCGCTGGGAGTTGTCAATCAGGGAATCCACCGCCTCTTGCAGCATGCGCTTCTCGTTGCGCACGATGACATCCGGCGCGCCGAGTTCGAGCAGCCGCTTCAGGCGGTTGTTTCGGTTGATGACGCGGCGGTACAAGTCGTTCAGGTCCGAGGTGGCAAACCGGCCGCCGTCCAACTGCACCATCGGGCGCAGGTCGGGCGGGATGACCGGCAGGACGGTCAGGATCATCCACTCCGGCCGGTTGCCGGAGCGGCGGAAAGCCTCCACCACTTTCAGCCTGGAAGTGGCCTTCTTGCGCTTCTGCTTGGACTTGGTCGTCTTGACCTCATGCCAGAGTTCCTGGGAGAGTTTATCCAGGTCGAGCCGGCGCAGGATGTCGTAGAAGGCCTCGGCGCCCATGTCGGCGCGGAAGACCTGCCCCCAGCGGGATTTCAACTCGCGGTAGCGCGTCTCGCCCAGGAAGGTGAAGGGGTGAAGTTCCATCAACTCGTCGCGCTGGCGCGAGTTCTGGTCCTGACCCGAAGAAGTCTGGTCTTCCAACTGGGAGCGCAGGGCGTTCATCTGCTCGTCCGCTTCGGCCTTCACCTTGGCGGCTTCCATCTTGGTTTCATCCAGGGTTTGCTGGACCTCATCCTTGAATTCCTTCTCGATGACCCCCAGCCGTTCCTGGACGAATTTCTGCACCTTGGTGATGTGCGAGGCCGCAGACTTGACACCCACCTCGGCAATGACAACATCGCTGTTGCCGAAGACGATCCTCTCTGTCAGTACCTTGCCTTTTTTCTCCTGCAGGAGGCCTTCCAACCGCTGGCCTTCCTGGATGACCGGTTCCAGGCGGGCAGCAATCTGCTCGTCGGACTGGCGTTCCAGTTCGGTCTTGCGTTGGTTGAGTTCGGCTAATTTCTTATCGCGGCCGGTCTTGATTTCCGCAATCTGGGCGTTGATGACTGCCGCCTGCTCGCGCTCGGAGACAGAAATTTCTTCCTGGAGACGCTTGAGGGCTTTCTGGCGGGCTTCCTCGTCCACATAGGTGACGATGTACTGGGCGAAGTAAAGCACCCGGTCGAGGTTGCGGCGCGAAATATCCAGCAGCATGCCCAGGTAGGAGGGAATGCGCCGCGTGTACCAGATGTGGGCCACGGGGGTCGCCAGGCTGATGTGCCCCATGCGCTCGCGGCGCACCGCAGAACGGGTCACTTCCACACCGCACTTGTCGCAGGTGATGCCTTTGTAGCGCGGGTTCTTGTATTTTCCACAATAGCATTGCCAGTCGCGCGTTGGGCCAAAAATGGCCTCGCAGAATAACCCATCCTTCTCCGGCCTGAGTCTCCGGTAGTTGATTGTTTCCGGTTTCAGAACTTCGCCATACGACCACGAAAGGACAGTCTCCGGCGAGGCAAGACTGATGCGCAACGAAACAAGGCCCTTGGTTTCCACTGGTCCGCTCCTATCTTCCGAATAAAGGCTGCAACTTCCACCCGCGTCAGAGACGCACAAAAGCAAGCGCTTCGGACGTTTCGTCCAAGCGCTCGCTGGTTATGTCGCAGTTTTCACAATAATCAATGGACGCTGATTATATCGGTTTGTATCGGATTGGTCAAGATTCGAATTTCAGTAGTTGGAGAATGTCCGCCAATGCGGCGTCGAAAATCTCCTGCATGATTTCGTCCTGGACCCGGTACCTGCCGCCGAAAGACCCATCGCCGTAGACTTCGCGTGTCGTTTTGGCATCCATCACCTCCGAAGGGACGCGCGGCGGAGCCTTCTCCCCCTCCGGCAGGTCAGCCACAATGGTGAATGGGAAAGCCTCCAGCCAGTTGGCATGACTGGGCTTGATGTCGTGCCGGATGGCGACCGCTTCCACGCTGTGTGCCAGCCACCAGGAGTACCACTGGACTTTCAGTTCCGGCAATTCATTGGCGAGTTCCGTCAGCCGCGCCTTGACACCGTTGTTCCCGCCGTGCCCGTTCAGGACGAGCAGGCGCTTGAAACCTTGTCCGTGCACCGAGCGGACGATATCCTCGACTGCCTCCATCAGGGTGGAAAGGCGCAGGCTGATCGTGCCGGGGTAGGTGAGGAAATACGGGCTGGAGCCGAAATTCAGCGGCGGAGCCACCAGCACCCCGGTCCGTGTGGAGGCGGCGTCGGCCAGCGCCAGGGGAATTTTGATATCGGACATGAGCGAAAGATAGCCATGCTGCTCGCACGCCCCGATGACCAGCATCAGCCGGTCCTCGTGTTTGAGGTATTCTTCCACGTCCATCCAGTTCAGGTCTTCGACGCGCATGATCGTTATTTCACTCCCCGGATCTGCAAATCACTGAATGCCACTTCGATATCGGAATTTTCGCTCGGCTCCACGGCCAGCCGCACCTGGCCTACATCGAAGCGGCCATCCGCGAACGAAGATGTTAGCGCCCCGTTCAGATAAATCTGGATGCGGTTGCCCTTCACAATTACGCGCAGACGGTTCGCCTGTTCCAGCCCGGCGCGCAGGCTGGCATTCGCCGCCCAGTCAATCGCCGTCGTCCAGGCCAGTTCGGCGTTGGCGGATTTGGTGTAGTAGCCGAACATATAGGTAGCCTGGGCCGAGACAAAGAAACCGTATCCGCCCAGGCTGGGAGTATAGCGCAGGAACAGGCCGGCGCGGATCCATTTGGGGTCGCCGGAGAGGAAGCGTAAAGTTATACTGGCGTCCATGTTATCGAACACCCCCGACGAGAAGAGAACATAATGTACTAGATTGGATTTCTCGAAACGGGCGCGCAGTTCCGGCGTCGGCCCTGGGATGAGGCTGATCTTCTCTTCGTTCTGGAACTGCCAACTGGGGATCGGCTTCTTGTTGAAGTCCGCCCCGAGCAGCAGGTCGTCCATGTCCGGCTCGGGGGTGAGCGTTTCCGGCACCCGGAAACTGGTGCCGCAGTAGTCGCATTTGACCACGCCGGAGAGATTGAAGGCGGGCGGCAATCCCGCGCCGCAATTGGGGCAATTCAGGTTGACGAACATGGGTCTCCTCTGTGGCTGAATTTTAGCCGGGTCGTGGGATATGGTCAACGATATAATCAGGCCAT
>JBFMCM010000175.1:0-3618 GCA_040754355.1 Chloroflexota bacterium
GTTCCCACTCCCTCATCGTCTCCATCGCCTGGCGTGCCGTCAGGTCCAGTTGCAACGGCGTGTTGGAGACGCATCGCCTTTTCAGCGAAGAGCATCACACTTCCTCCATCAACTCCCTCGCCACCACCCGATAGGCCGGGTGGTACAGCCGAATATAATCCTCGGAATGATGGGCGGCCGGGAACCCCAGGGCTTTCATTTCATCGAAAAATGTTTCGAGGGCCTGTTTCTCGAAGGGCAATGAACCTTCCATGCACATGGCAATCGCTTCTCTCCAAAAGGCCTGGAAGGTATCGCGTGAACCCGAAAAAACCCTGAAGGTCTGCACGAAGGCCTGCAGGAGTTTCTGCGGGTCCCTCCCGGCCCGGAAGTACGGGCGCAGGTGGACGCGGACGATTTCCCCGTCCGGCGAGACCGGGTCGAACAGCGGCTCGTCCGGGCCGGCGCCCATCTCCGCCAGTTCACGCTCCAGCCATTCCTGGGCAGAGGTTTCGTCCCGGACAGCGTGTTCGCAGCCCAGGGCAGCCTGGAGCAGTAACTTGTATACATCCCGCACCTGCATGTACGGGTAGCGGGAACAGTGATTGGTCAGGATCCGGGAGACAGGTGTCAATTCGGAATTCATGCTCGAGACTCCAACGGCCGGTTGACTTTTTACGGGATTCCCAATACCTTCTTTTCCTCCAGCATGCCCCTATGCTGTAAATAAAGCGCCAGGATCGAGAGAAAAAGGCAGGCAAAACCCCAAACCATTTCCGCGGTCCGGGAAGGATAACGGAACAGTTGGAACGCGCCTGCCAGACAGATAACCATGAAAAAGGCATACAACCTATTATTAAACTTGAAACGCCTGATGAACTCAGGTGGAAAAACCTTCCAGGCCCCCGATTTTTCGAAATAGAGTTGATTGAATAAGGCGAAAACGATGATACCCCCAGTGGCGGCCAGCCAGCCGGCTGGGTTGGTGACCAGCAGGCATTGAATGGACTGCACGAGCATCTGAAACAACACGATGACCGTCGTGGCAATGGAGATCGGCCATTTTAGGACAAGACTGCCCCAGGAAGTCTGCACCCACGATGTGGCTAAGATCAAAATGGATGTCACGAGAAAAAACAGGAGATACCAGCGTCCTGCTCGGATTTCTTCCAGGAGCGGAGCCAACTGGGTCAGCAGGGCTGCCAGCGTCACCCCTCCCAGCACCGTCCAGAAGTTGACCTGCGCCTCACGTTGGAAATAGACGGACTCTTCCCGATGGGTAGCCCACAGGTGTAATCCTTCTTCAGTCGGTTTCCGCGCCGGCTTGTATTGTTTTGCTGTTTTTGGATTCACGACAGCCTGTCTCATGGCATCCTCCTACCACTCCCATTTCAATAAATCATCCATCGCTTCGCGCGCCGTCAGGTCCAGTTGCAGCGGCGTGATGGACACGTATCCGGCCTTCAGCGCGCCGAAGTCGGTGCCGGGTTCGTCCACGCCGGTGGGGGCCTCGCCGCCGATCCAGTAATACGGACGGCCGCGCGGGTCGAGGCGGCGTTCCAGTTTATCCCGGTAGACGCGCAAGCCCTGGCGGGTGGACATGTACCCTTTCAACTGTTCCTCCGGCAGGTAGGGCACATTCACATTGAGCAGCACGCCCTTCGGAAGCCCCTCCGCCAAGGATTTCTCCACCACACACCGCGCCACCCTGGCGGCCGTGCTGAAGTCCAGCGCGCCGCTGTGGTACTCCGGCGCATCCAGCGAGACGGCGATGCCCGGAATTTCGCCGGTGATGACCGCCTCCATGGCCGCCGTCACCGTGCCGGAATAGGTCACGTCGTGGCCGATGTTGGCGTTGGGATTGATGCCGGCCACAACCACGTCAATTTTCTTCTCCACGAATCCCATCAGCGGCAGGGCCACGCAATCGGACGGCGCGCCGTCCGAGGAAAAGGCCGCCGTCCCGTCGTTCAGTATCACTTCCCGCACCCGCAGCGGCCGGTGGAGGGTCTTGACATGCCCCGAGGCCGACCAGTTGTGGTCCGGGGCGAAGACGGTGACCTGCCCGAGTTCCCGCATCGCCTGCGCCAGGGCCAGCAGACCGGGGGCCTGCACCCCGTCGTCGTTGGTAACCAGGATGTGCATGGGTAACACCTCTCCCCAAATTGTACCGCGTATATAATCAAAGCATGCCTGCCCGAATGACCTTTTGCCTTTTGCTTTTTGTTTTTCTCTCCTCCTGCGCGTCTCCCGCCCCCACAGACTCTTCCCTCATCCCCCTTCTCATCTACCTCCAGTCCGATCCTGCCGGGACTTCGCGCCTGTTTGCCATCTCCCCTCTCCCTTCAGGCGAAGTGGTGAGGGACGCCACCCCCCAGCCGCTCTCCTTCTCCCTCCCCGTTGACTGTTCGCTCTACAATCTGTACCCCTCCCCCACCGACTACCTCCTGGCGGCTGAATTCTCCTGCCCGGGCGGACCGATGCTGCAATTGATGAACTTGTACACCGCCGAGGTGACCGCGCCCGCTGAAGCCTACGAAGTGGACTCGCGCTTCCTGGCCTGGTCAGCCGACGGACGCTATCTATATCTTAAGGCCGACTCGCTCGGCGCGTCATTCGTCCTGCGCGTGGATGTGACAAATGGGCATGGGAAGACCCTCGATTTGCCCGAAACCGTTTATGACATGGCCGCCCTGCCCGATGGACATATCCTCTACGCTCTCAGCCGCGGGCTGGGATTCGGCTCCGAGGTCTGGAGCGCCAAAAGCGACGGCCGCAGCGCCAGCCTGCTCTTTTCCGAGCCGACCGACATCGTCGCCTATTTGCGTCCCTCGCCGGACGGCTCGCAGATCACCTACATCCTTCTGCCCGATTCGAGCCTCCCTTTCCCGGAGGGAGAGTTGTGGCTGCGCGGCGTCAGCGGGGAAAATGCCCGTTTCCTGGCTGCCGCGGACGCAGGTCACGGCTACGCCCCGGCCTGGTCGCCGGACGGGACGCAGATTGCCTTCGTCACCCGGCTCACCTCCGAGCCTTTCACCAGCGGCCTGTCACTCTACGATTTGACCGGCGATAGTCTCATCACATTGACACAATTCGAAGCCGCGGTCGTCGGGACACCTGTCTGGTCGCCCGATGGCACCTCGCTGGTTTTCGACCTGAACAGGGATGGTACAATACAGGTATGGATTGAGGATTTTTCCACCGGCGCGCTGCTCCCGCTGGACGAGAGCGCGATTTCGTGCTGCGCCGTCTGGCTGCCCGGAAAATAAGCATCTTCTTGTAATTGGAGTGCAGATTTCAGTCTGCATGATCCTGCGGATTAACCCTAAAGGGTGTTGCGCGAAGTCCGCACTCCTATATCTTCGGAAATATCCTGCATGAGAAAGCCTCTTCTCACGGTCATCTTCCTGGTCCTGCTCTGCGCCGCTTGCAGTGGGCAGGGGGAAACCTTCATCCCGCTTTCCGACAAGCCGGATGGGGTTCATCTTGCAGCGCTGGAGACGCCCGTTGAAACCCTCGAAGCCTCTGCCACTGCCCTGGTCGCCAGCCTGACCTCCACCCTGCTCCCGACTCCTGAACTCCCTACGCCCGAATCCCAGGCCCCCGCCTTCGAAGCCTGGACGGGCCAGCCCACCTACA
>JBFMCM010000176.1:0-11379 GCA_040754355.1 Chloroflexota bacterium
GCCTGGTGACGCTTTCCAGCCTGGTCGGGACGGCGCTCGGCATGGTGCTGACCCCGGCGCTGACCGAGACGATGCCCATCCCGACCGTGCAGCTGCTCTACGGTGCGATTGCCGCGTTCTCGGCTGTGTTGTTCGTCGTCTTCGCCCGCGAGAAACCCGCCACCCCGCCTTGCCCGCCCGGACAGGAAGTGCGCGCCCTGGTGCTCGACGGCTTGAAGCACGCCCTGTCCGTCAAACCGTTCTGGATGTATCTATTTATCACTTTTGTCGGCCTTGGGGTCTTCAACGGAGTCACCACCTGGGTGGAAGCCATCATCCGTCCGCGCGGCTTCACCCCGGCGGACGCGGGTACGCTCGGGGCGCTGATGCTGGTCGGCGGGGTGCTGGGAGCGGTGGTCATCCCTCCGTTCTCGGATAAACAACACAAGCGCCAGCGTTATCTCATGCTTGGGATCACGCTGACCATTCCCGGCTTGGCCGGGCTGGCGTTTGCGCCAAGCCTGTGGCTCTTGTTCGCTTCCGCTTTTGCGATGGGCTTCTTCCTGGTCAGCGCCAACCCGGTGGGGATGCAGTATGCCGCGGAAGTCACGCGTCCCACACCGGAAGGGACGTCGAATGGCCTCATCCAGTTGTTCGGCCAGGCTTCGGTGGTCTTCGTCTACATCATGGAAGCCATGCGGACTCAGGATGGCTCGTTCACTCCGGCGCTGCTGCTGGCGATCGGTCTTTTGGTCGTTTGCGCCCTGTTCATCACGCAGATGAAGGATCCGGTCAGCATTTCGTAATGTGTGAACGCGAAAAAGACCATTGTATAAATAGAACATTCGTGCTACAATGGTTTTGCCCGGGGAGGGCAAGACTTTTTTCTTGAGGAGGTGACACCATGACGACCCTGATCGCCGCCTGCGGACTGGACTGCGCCCAGTGTGAGGCTTACAAGGCCACCCAGGCCAATGACCTGCTGGCGCTCGAACGTGTGGCTGAAAAATGGAGCAAAGAATATAACGCTCCCGGCCTGACCGCTGACAACATCCAGTGCGACGGCTGCATGACCGAGGGACGCAAGATCGGCCACTGCGCCGAGTGCGGGATGCGCCTGTGCGCCCTCGAGCGTGGACTGCCGAACTGCGCCGCCTGTCCCGATTATGCCTGCGAGCAACTGACCGCCTTCTTCCAGTCAGTGCCGCACGCCAAAGCCAACCTCGATGCCTTGCGTTAATTGGCCTCCCCTATGCCGCAATCTCCCGGAGACTTCCCAGTCTCCGGGAGATTGTTTTTGGATAATTTTGGGTATAATTTTACCCATGCTTCCCACTGCTGAAATCGAAGCCCGCCTCGAGCGGATTCTTTTATCGGTGCAGAAACCCGGCCGCTACGTAGGCGGCGAACTGAACAGCGTGACTAAAGATTGGGATTCGGTGCGCATCCGCGCCGCCTTCGTCTTCCCTGACATCTACGACATCGGTGTCTCGAACCTGGGCTTGCAGATCCTCTACGACCTGGTCAACGCCCGCGCCGACGCGCTGGCCGAACGCGCCTACGCCCCCTGGGTGGACATGGAATCGCAAATGCGCGCCCACGGCATCCCGCTCTACTCGCTGGAGACGAAACACGCCCTGGCCGAGTTCGACATCATTGGCATTACGCTTCCCTATGAGACGCTCTACACCAACACCCTCAACATGCTCGACTTGGCGGGCCTCCCCATCCGTGCGGAGGAACGGGACGAGACCCACCCGCTCGTTATTGCCGGAGGCCACGCTTGTTTCAACCCGGAGCCGATGAGCGCGTTCGTGGACGCGTTTGTGATTGGCGAGGGGGAGGAGGTGATTCATGAGATTATTGACGCTGTCCAGCGAGTCAAAGGTCAAACGTCAAACGTCGGAGACGTTCGACCTTCGACGTTTGACCGGGATAAATTGCTCCAGGAATTAACACATATCCCCGGCGTGTACGTACCGCGCTTTTATGACGTGACTTACCTCGAAGATGGAACGGTCGCTGCCGTCACGCCCAATTTTCCCGAAGCGCCGAAGATCGTCATGAAGCGCATGGTGCCGAAACTTCCGCCCCCGCCGACCAAGTTCATCGTCCCGAACATCGAGGTAGTCCACAACCGGGTTGCCATCGAGATCATGCGCGGCTGCACGCGCGGTTGCAGGTTCTGCCAGGCGGGCATGATCACGCGCCCGGTCCGGGAGCGGAGCGTGGAGGAGATCGTGGCGGCGGCCGAAGAGGCCATCCGCCTGACCGGCTTCGAGGAACTGGCGCTCCTGTCGCTTTCGTCCTCCGATTACATGCCCATCCTGGACCTGGTGACTGCCATCGGCGAAAAGTTCGACGGGCGGCACCTGAGCGTGGCCCTGCCTTCCCTGCGCATCGAGTCGGTCTCGGTGGACCTGATGGAAAAATTGAAAGACCGCCGCTCGTCGGGCTTTACCCTGGCTCCCGAAGCCGCCAGCGAACGCATGCGGCGCATCATCAACAAGTTCATCCCCGACGAGCAGATTTTGCAAACTGCCCGCGAAATCTACAGCCGCGGCTGGACGACCATCAAACTCTACTTCATGATCGGCCACCCCAGCGAGACGCTCGACGACGTGCAGGCCATCGCCGACCTGTGCAAGCGCGTCCTGGCGGAGGGGCGCAAGGTGATGGGAGGCAAGGCCAAGTTGAACGCAGGCGTCAGCACCTTCGTCCCCAAGCCGCACACGCCCTTCCAGTGGGTCTCGGTGGACACGCCCGAACAGATCACCGCCAAGCAGGATTTGCTGAAGCGGGAACTGCGCGACCGCAATATCAAGTTGTCCTGGACCGAGCCGGAGGAAACGCTGCTGGAGGCCTGGCTCTCGCGCGGCGACCGGCGCATGGCGGAGGTTGTTTACGCGGCCTGGAAGAACGGGGCAAAGTTCGACGCCTGGCAGGAACACTTCCGCTACGAGGCCTGGACCTCTGCGTTTGCCGCGCAAAACCTGGACCCGGCCTTCTACACCCACCGCCCGCGCCGCGTGGACGAGGTCTTCCCCTGGGACCACATCTCGGACGCGGTGCGCAAGAAATATCTGTTCGAAGATTTCCGCCAGTCGCTGGAGGGCCAGATCCGCGTGGACTGCCGTCAGCAGTGCTTCGCCTGCGGCATCCTGCCGGCATTTGCCCAGGTGCGGCGGGAGAATTCTGGAAATTACTGGAAATGCCCGGAGGTGAAAAGCCCAGTTGCCAGTCGTCAGTTGTCAGTGGTCAGTTCACCATGAGAGTTCGCGTCACCTTTGCCAAGACCGGTTCGCTGCGCTACATCGGCCACCTTGACCTGCAGCAGGTCTGGGAGCGGACCGTGCGCCGCGCCAACCTGCCGCTGGCGTACACGCAGGGCTTCCACCCCGGGCCGAAGATCCAGATCGCCGCCGCGCTGCCGCTCGGGTTCAGCGGGCGGGCTGAGGTGGTGGATTTGTGGATGAAGGATGATGTAGGGGCGGCCCACGTGGTCGCCCAGAGTTTGCAATCCGCCGCGCCGCCGGGGCTTACCATCATCAGCGTGGAGGCGGTGGACGAGCATGCCCCGGCCTTGCAGACGCAGGTGGCCGCAGCCGAGTACGATGTCACGCTGCTGGAGGCAGGCCCCCGGCGCTGCCCTGAGCCTGTCGAAGGGTCGGGATTGGAGCGAGGCGTGAAAAAGGTGCTGAGGGCGAGATCCCTGCCGCGTGAGCGGCGCGGCAAGGCGTACGACCTGCGCCCTCTTATCTTGTCTCTGGAGTGCAGGGACTTGTCCCTGCGAATGACCTTGTCCGCCCGCGAGGGCGCGACGGGACGCCCCGAGGAAGTCCTGGCGGAGATGGGCATCCCGGTCGAAGGGACGCGCATCGAACGCACTCGTCTGATTTTCAAAAATGAAATAGAATAAGAGTCTGTTCAAAATTGGAGTGCGGACTTCAGTCCGCTGATATCAAGCAGACTAAAGTCTGCACTTCATCTGCTGGCAAAAAATAAATCTTTCAAAGGAGGCAGGCATGGGACTCATCGTTTCGGGATTCATCGGCATCGGCACGGCGCTTTTGTTCGCGTACATCCTGTTCTGGCTGGACCGCTACGAGAAGGAGCCGCTCCTGCTGCTGGGCGGGGTCTTCCTGTGGGGCGCCATCGTGGCGGCCGGGTCGGCGTTCATCATCAACACCACCCTGGGGATTGGCGTCTTCATGTTTACCGGCTCGGACTACGCCACCGACTTCGCCACCGGCTCGATCATCGCCCCGCTGGTGGAGGAGACGCTCAAGGGGCTGGCGGTGCTGATCGTCTTCCTCATCTTCAAGCGCGAGTTCGACTCGGTGCTGGACGGCATCATCTACGCCGGGGTGGCCGCCCTGGGCTTTGCCGCCACCGAAAACACGTACTACATCTACACCTACGGCTACCTGGAAAGCGGCTGGAGCGGACTCGGCTTCCTGACCTTCATCCGGATCATCCTGGTGGGCTGGCAGCACCCCTTCTACACGGCCTTCTTCGGCATCGGGCTGGCCATGGCGCGCATGAATCGGAACTGGGCGGTCAAGATTCTGGCCCCGCTGCTCGGGCTGGCGGTGGCCATGTTCACGCACGCCTTCCATAACACCCTGTCGGTCTTCCTGAGCGGGCTGGAGGGACTGGCCATCGGCGCCATCATTGACTGGACCGGCTGGCTGTTCATGTTCGCCATCCTCGTCTGGGCGACCTGGCGCGAACAGCAGTACCTGAAGCGCTTCCTGGCGGCCGAGGTGCAGGCCGGGACGATCACCCCCGCCCATCTGCGGACGGCCTCTTCGGCCTGGCTGCAGCTCTTTGCCCGCATCGGCTCCATCTTCACCGGCAAGTTCGGCAAGACGGTGCGCTTCTACCAGGTGTGCGGCGAGTACGCCCACAAGCGCCAGCAGTACGCCACCCTGGGCGACGAGGGCGGCAACGTGGTCATCCTGCAGAAGTTGCGCGGCGAACTGGCGCAACTGGCTCCGCACGTGCAGGTATGATGGCGTAGGTCACGCTTAGCGTAGATGCCTATAGGGCCTGACTCTTTATTTGCTCAATTAACAATCTGCCCTTTCGAGAATGGAAGGAGCAGTTGCTGAGGAGTGAGAGATACTGGCCAGGGGATGAGGCTAGTGATGTCTTCGACTTCCAAGTAACGAGCCGGTCAACGTCCGATCTCAACATCGGGCGCATCGGGATCGGAGAAAATGAAACAACGGTCAGCCGGGTCGAAACGGACGAGGATCTCCTTGCACGCATAAGCCTGTCCGAGCAGGTAATAGTGGTGATGGCCGCGGATGCTGATTTGTCCGGTCTTGCCAACTTTGCGCTTCCAGGTGAAGGTGGCCCAATTGGTATCCACGCGCTTGAGGTCGAAGTGAGCCAGTTCATATTCTGGCTGAAAGGCCAAGCGAGGGTGCAAGAGGTCCGGGCGAGCCTGGAGGGGCGGCCTGCCTTTCTACAACTTCCCCTACGCCTTCGGCCTGCTCTTTGGCATCGGCCTGTACGCCATCTACCAGCAGCGCGGCGCGGACTTTGTTTCTGATTACAAGTCCCTGCTGGCCTCCACCGGCGAAGCCCCCGCCGCGGACCTGGCCGCCCGCTTCGGCATAGACATCCGCGCGCGCAAGTTCTGGGAGGACAGTTTGGGCGTGATTGGGAAGAGGATTGAGCGGTATTGCGAGTTGTAATTGAAACGGTAATCTCCCGGAGACTCGTAGTCTTCGGGAGCTTTGTAAGAACTCCGAAAGCAGTCAGGTACAGCTGATGTTGAAAGCGTGAGACAAAAGCGCCATCAAATCCTTGTGGTAATTCTATGGCTCCTGAAAAATTCGATAGATTCCACTAGGGCTTGTAAAATATACATTTCCTTTTCCATCTCCTACGGCTGAAGCTGAATCAATGGGGAGGTTTTGCGCGAGAAGAATTGGATCTCCTTCAGGAAAGACCTCCCATATCTTGAAATCTGGTAAGCCGATCAGCCACAACCTGCCACTTGTATCCGCATTTAAATTCAATCCACAACAGCAACCTTCACGCCCAATTTCAAGAATTACCTCTGTTTTTCCAGTGTCAGGATCTACCTGCATCACCCACCGATCCACGAATGGGCCAGTATTGATATTCGCTGTTTCAGTTCCAGCTATATACAGTTTCCCGTCGTTCCCGAATCCCAAGCTGAACCATGATGCTGGTTCTGGAGACTGGAAGGCAAATTGATTAATTAGTCCCTGCCTCGAATATACGCGAATGAACGAATCTTCATTGGACGTAACCCAGGCATTCCCGCTGGCAGGTTCGATATCAATGCTATTCATGCCCTGTAATTGCGCGATTGTAATTGGAGATCCTCCACCTGGCGCGGAGTAGTACAATTCCCCCCCTGAAACAATAAACAATCCACCTTCATTATCCACAGCCAAATCATCTACAAACGTAATTTCATCACCTGCGAGATAAAGAGTATGCGTTCCGTCTGGGGCAATCTGGAAGATTTTACCTGGAGATGAGTTTCCACAACCCCTTTCACCAACGTAAAGATTGCCATCTTCGCTGATATCTGCCGCAAAGGTGTTTGCACCGCCGTTCCCCACCAACAGACCGTACTGTCGCGTTGAAACATCGAACCAGATCATCTTGCTCTGACCAGGATCCTGGAAGACGGCTTTTGTGGGAGAAACGAAAACAAAGTCGCCCAAATGTGTCGTGCAAGTATGATGAATTTCGGTGAAGTTGCGGATATATCCGCCAGCCTCTGGATCAACCTGCGCGAAGCCAATGGTTGGGGCGGAGACATATAAGTTCCCTTGTGTATCGAACTCCAGGTAGAAAGCATCCCGAGACAGGATGTTCGCAATTAGAGTCTTGTGATTCCCATTTACATCCACTCGTACCAGGTTGCCAGTTTCCCACTCAAGTACGAAGAGCCTGCCATCAGCATCCCTTTCGACATCCTGAATAGTAGCAAAACCACTCGCCAGGACCTCTGTGTTCCCATCTGGGAAGAACTCCAGCACCTCTGTCCCATTTCCCGAAGCGCCAATTAAATGTCCTGACCTGTCGTATGCCAGTGGAAACCCATCTTCGGGTGAAGCCCAGGTTTGATAGCTTCCGTCTGGAAAAATCTGCTGGATGCTGCCATTGAAATATCCAAATATAGAGTCTCCGGGGCCATCCACGATTCGCGATGATGCCTCGGGCATGTCAAGGATTCGAGTTACTGTGCCAGTGCCGGTATCGACAATCGAGATCCCCGAACTGATGCCCACATGCTGGTGATAAACAATGCCGCTTTCGCTTCTCGCCAGGAAGAGCGAATCGGGCAGAGGGGGCTCATACAACCTTTCTGCGAGATACCCTTGCGGCAAGGAAAACCGCTGGGCGAGATCATACATTGGATCATCACCTATCAATTGAGGGGGATCAATCTCGTTGACAACAGGGATTTGGGGTGGGTTCCACTCGTCGGACGGATACCAATTCGGGTATTCGCAACACTCCCCAATCATCACCCTGACCTTTATAATATTGATTGAATCGGGCGAATCCAAATCTCGTAAGTCTAGTCTGATTTCCAATGAGGAATCGAGGAAAAAACTGGATTTTATTGTTGGACCTATGGCTTGGTATTCATCGGTTACATCGGCAATAAATCCTCCAATCTGACCAGGACTCCAACTGATTATGTAGTCCCGATTATCTGCACGCAATCGCAAATCAAGTTGAACAAATGGAGCGTCCGGGTCATCCACCTCGATGAGCAAGTACAGGGCATGTTGGTTAACGATAGCGTAGCCATCGCCTAAATCCAAGTATCCTGGTTCAGCATCTCCAGCGGGGTCGGCAAGCAAGATAGCCCGATCTGACCAATCATCTGATTGCCCGTCTATAATGATTTGTGTAGTTGCGGGTAGTTCTGGAGTTGGGGCCGGAGTATTGGTTGGTTCGATAGTGGAGGATGGCATCTGCTGATCTGTTGGAATTACCTGGTCTTCCCCCGCGCAACTTGTAAATATAACAAAAAGAAAAATACCTATAACACAAAGTTTGGATAGACTGTTGTTCATAGAGACCTCCTTTCCCCTGTGCCCAGGTGGCTTTGAAACCACCCAACTCTTTTTTAAGATGCTGCTGACCGGGTTACACTTGTGGACGGTAAAAAATTAATTTCCATTATAGATGAATTCCCGGCCAAATTCAATAGACTTTCCCCCCACCGATGCAAGCGGCCCATCTGGCTACCCCGCCTCAAAACAAATCGGAGTAGAGAGCAGGACGAGCAGGAGGGGCAAACCTGGCGCAAACGAGCGCGATCAAAGCGATCTTTTTAATTCCTCTATCTCTTCCAGGTCTGCCAGATAGACCTCCACATAACCGCAATCAGTGCAGGCGTAGGTTTCTACCATTGAGTAGTTTCCATATTTTGGCCTGGGATATATCTTTGTGCCGAATGTCTGCCCCAACAACATGACAACCTGATTGGATGAGCATTTGGGGCATTTGCGCGTTTTCTTCATATCTGTACTCCTTTACCATCCTTGTACACGTGAGTAAATCACCTGCGCTTGACCCAGCCCGGGAGATAAAAGCCAACCACACCAAGGATACAAGCCAGGAGAGTGAGCAGGAGTCCCAGCCCGCCGTTGAGAATCTCGCTGTCGAAACCCTGGCTCAAGCCAACCGCCACGAGGATGGCAATGGGAATCAGGACGCCCACACAAGTGAAGCCCAGGCGCGCGAGATACTTCTTCGGGCGGATGGCGCGGCGCAGCAAGATGGCCAACGCGCCAATGATGTATACGCCCACTGCAATCCCCATCCCCAGGAAGATCATGGACTCCGGCATCCTCCCCTGGCCGATGGCAAGGGCAAATGTCCCTGCGACCTGCCCGAATGCGATTTGAAGCACGATGGTGATGATCCACCCCAGCACACTGAAAATCTTCTTTACAGCGCTCATTTTGGTCTCCTTCTTTGGCGAGAATTATGGAACAGCAAATGTGAGGCGAAAGATAACCCAAGTATAGATGAATTCCAAGGCAGATTCAATAGCCCGATTCTTGTCGGCTGGCGAAAGACAGCCTATCCCGCCTCGAAATAGATCGGGTTGGAGAGCAGGACGGGCAGCAGGGGCAGGATGCCGGGCGCGAAACTGCGCAGAATCTCGAGGCGGGCAAAACCGGTCGCCTCCATCTTGAAAGTTGTTTGCAATTTCCCGGCAGTTTTGGCTTCCAAAATGGAGGTGCTGCCCTGCGCCGTGACGACCCGCACCATGTCCCCGGCCAGGAGGCCGCTGGCGGAGATTTGCATCTCGCTGACCTGGATGCTGCTCTTGTCCGAGCCGGAGGCGCCCACCTGCGTCCCGTCCGGGGCGATCAACCCCAGGTCAATGATGTTGACCTCCTGCCGCGAGGCAAAACCGTCCTCCCCCGCTGCGCCTTCGCGGTGGCGCTCGTAACGGTAGGTGAGGGAGAAGGTCTCGATATCGGGAGGCATGTTGAACGGGAGGGTGAAGTACGTCCCTTCCCGTTCGTGGCCGATAAAGTATTCGATGCGCAGTGGGTTTTCGATGGCGACACCTTTCTTCATGGAGAGCAGGCTTCGCGAAGCACCCTTTAGGGTCAGCCTGCTTATTCTAGCGGACTAAAGCCCGCACTCCAACAATTTGGAACTGTGTTTTTCTGTGGCTTATTTCAGGATCGGGCAGGATGATGTAGAGCGGCAGGTTGACCCCGACTGATTCGGGACGTGGTCGAAGCGGATGAGTGCCATGGCAAGCCTCCTTGCTGGAACAGAAAAAGAAAAACACGAAGGCCACAAAGTCACACGAAGTCGCGCAAAGGAAAATTTTAAGAAACCTTCGTGAACCATCGTGAACCTGCGTGCCTTTGTGTTAAGACTTTTCGTTATCCTTTCGGCTCTTCGACCGGTTTCTTGAAATTGATGAACCAAGAGAAGCCGAAACTGATGACCATCAGCACCGGCGGAACGAGCGTCATCAGGAAACGGGCGGCGGCGCCCGGCTGGGGACCGGGATTGTCGCCGCTCTCGAACAGGTAGATTTTGGCAACCAGGAGATACGCGGCGCTGGTGAACAGGCCGTTCAGCCGGTTCATAAATCCCAGGGCATTGGAGATGATGCCCTCGCGGCGCAGGCCATACTTTTGGGTGTCCTCGTCCATGATCTTGGCGCCGATCAGGTCCATGGTGGTGATCACGCCGGCAAAGCCGAGGCCAACGAATGCCGAGAAGATGATGCCTGTCACCAGGTTCTGGGCGAAATAGAGCGGGATGAAGGCGATCGCCAGGGTTATCAGCGCCGCCCGCCAGACGGGCATGAGCGTGAACTTCTTGACCAGCCAGGCCCACAGGGCAACGCCTCCGATGGCGATGAGCAGCACGGCCGCCAGCAGGAAGGTGGAATTCCCGCTGTCGAGCCCGAGCGCATATTGGACAAAGAACGGCACGGAGGCCAGCACGAGCGACATAGCCGCGCTGTAAAAAGCGCCGACGAATCCCGCGATCCAGAACTTCTTGTTGGTGACAAGGTCCTTGAGCGCTTTCCACAGGCCCGGCCTGGCTTCATTGAGATCGGGCTGCCGTTCCCGGGAAGTGAAGGCCATGTAGAGGATGACAGCGCAGGCCAGGGCGCCGTACAGGATCGAGGTCAGGCCGTAGCCAAGAGCGTCGGTCACCATGGGCGTCAGGGCGATGCTGATGATCATGGCCACCAGTTGGAAAGCCTGGCGCAAAGCGTTGGTTTTTGCCCGGCTGGCGTCGTCGCGGAACAGCTCCGGGAAGAGCGCCCCGTAGTTGGCGAGGATGATCGAATCGAGCGTGCCGGTCAGGATGTAGAACAACATGCAGTAGGCGAAGATGGAATCGCCCGACAGGAAGGCCGGCAGGTTGTAAAAGGCGATCAGGCCCAGCACCAGCAGGGGGGTGCCGATGGCCAGCCAGGGACGGCGGCGGCCCCAGCGGGTGCGCGTCCGGTCGGAGAGGAAGCCGTAGATCGGGTTGTCGAGGGCGTCAATGAAGGCATAGACCAGCATCATCGTTGCCCATTGCGTTGTAGTCACCCCTCTCTGAAGCACATAGAAGGTGAACGCAAAGGTTTTGAGCATGTTGATGGGGATGGACATGCCAAAAAAACCGATGGCATAGTTGAAGGATTTTGCACGTGGTTCTGACATGGTGAAAACCTCCTCGGGAGAATTCGGTTACTCGGTATGGCTTTCTGATATCCAAATGCTTCACTGAATATTATATACGGGATTCGATCCTGTGTTTTCCATGTCTGCCAATCAATTCTTACTGTAAGCGATCTGCCTGGCGATGTAAGCGGCATCTGTACCCACCCCGCCGAGCAGCGATGAGTTCAAGGCT
>JBFMCM010000177.1:0-7794 GCA_040754355.1 Chloroflexota bacterium
CCATGTATCATAGAGTTCGTTGATCGGCATTCGACAACTCCGGTAGTTCGGTTTCTTTGCGGAAGCCTACTGTACTCGGTTTTGCGGGCCGATCAACACCTTTTTACCAAACTGTCAGGTAGCTAGTATCGGTTTTATCTTTTCATTTCCCGGGAGATTGCCGTAAACGTTTGATCTCCCCCCTTCGTTTCTTCGCTTCTAGCCTCTTTGCCTTGGCTGCCGCGCTCGGTTTGGTCGGACGGCGCTTCTTGGGTTGCATCCGCGCCTTCCGAATGAGCGCCGCCAGCCGCAGTTCGGCGTCTGCGCGATTCTGCTCCTGGGCGCGGTAACGTTTGGCCTCGATGACCAGCACCCCCTCGCTCGTCATCTTTTTCCCCGCCACGCGCACCAGCCGCCTCTTGACTTCCTCCGTCAGCGTCGGTGAGTTGCGCACGTCGAAGCGTAACTGGACGGCGGTTGCTACCTTGTTGACGTTCTGTCCGCCCGGACCGGAGGAGCGGATGAACTCGAAGTGGAGTTCGCTGTCGGGGAGGGTGAAAGATGGGGTGATTTCCATAAGGCAAGTCTAACACGTCTTGAAAGTCTGACAAGTCTTATTAGTCAACAGGTCTAGCCAGTCATTTCTGACCCGCTAGACCTGTAAGATTTTTGGACGTGGAGACTTTCTAAAACATCAAGGAGTTGATTTTGTCCATCGTCTCGCGCCCAGGCCGGAGGTCCGACTCACCCAAGCGGTTGAGGGGCGAATCCACCAGGTTGAAACCATCCAGAAGGGTGGGGCGGGAGGTGTCAATGTAGATGAGGCCCGTCATCAGGATATTGTTCCGCTCGGCTTCTTCCAGCATTTTGAAGGCTTTGCCGCGGTCGGTCGGGTCGTAGTCGTGTTCGAGTTTCTTCAGGATGATGGTCGAGCCGTCGTGCATCGTTACCTCGCGGAAGGTACCCTCCTCGAACTCGCCGACCAATTCGATTTCATCCAACGCCGGGACGAAGGAAATTTCATGCAAGGGCGCTTCGTGATCCTTGCCCCAAGTGTATGAATGGACGGCGTTCTCCTGGTTGTTGAAGGTCACGCATGGGCTGATGATGTCCAGAACGGCGATGCCGCGGTGACTGAGGGCTGCTTTGATCAGTTCCTTGACCTGCTTCGGGTCGCCGGCAAAGGAACGCGCCACGAAGGTGGCTTTGGAGGCCAGCGCTTCCATGCAGATATCCACCGGCATGTAGGGGTTTGTGCCCTGGTGTTTCAGGTTCAGACCCACCTCGGCGGTGGCAGAGAATTGACCCTTGGTGAGGCCATAGACACCATTGTTCTCGACAATGTAGGTCATCGGCACATTGCGGCGCACAAGATGTTTGAACCCGCCCATCCCGATGGAGGCCGTGTCGCCGTCGCCGCTGACGCCGAGAGCGCGCAAGCCCAGGTCGCCAAAGATGGCCCCGGTGGCGATGGACGACATGCGTCCGTGCAGGCTGTTGAAGCCGAACGAGCGGTTCAGGAAGTAGGTGGGACTTTTCGACGAGCAGCCGATGCCGGAGAACTTCATCAGTTTTTCCGGCACGATGTCCAGTTCGTAGCAGGCGGCAATGATCTGGTTGGCGATGGAATTATGGCCGCAGCCTGCGCACAACGTGGAGGCCAGACCCTTGTAATCGTTTTTCGAGAGGCCGGCTTTGTTGAGTGGGCCGGCAGCCACTGGTACGGGAATAGCCATTATTTCACCTCCTGCGCCAGGATGGCGTCTTTGACCCATTTGGCGGTCAGCGGCAGGCCGTCGGAGTGGGCGGCGGAACGGAACTTGTGCGCCTGATCCGGCATGGCCATGCTTAGGATTTGTTTCATCTGCCCGTCACGGTTGGCTTCGATAAAGTAAATGCGTTCGTATTTTTTTATAAAGTTATAGACATCTCGCGTGCAAGGCAGGGCGCGCATGCGCATATAGGCGATTTTTGGACCTCCATCCTGTTCGATAAGAAACCGGGCCTCTTCCACTGCCGGATCCGTAGAGCCGTATGCGACGATCCCGATCTTCGCATTCCCAGCCTCCTCTAGCACAGGCGGCGGAACGAGTGCCCTGGCTGTTTCGTATTTCTTCTTCAGCCTGGCCATATTGGATTCCCATGTCCGGCTATCTTCGGAATAACGGGCATTCTCATCATGACCGGTGCCGCGTCCAAACCAGGCGGAGGCGGGGTGTTCGTTGCCGGGGATGGTACGATACGGGATGCCGTCACCGTCCACGTCCTTATAGCGCGCCCAGATCCCGTTCATCTTTTCCAGGTCGGCCTCCCAGAGCACCTTGCCGCGGTCTATGGGAACATCAGGATACTCGAATGGTTTGGTCATCCATTGATTCATGCCTAAATCCAGATCTGAAAGGACGAAAACAGGGGTTTGCAGACGTTCAGCGAGATCGAAAGCCTTCCAGCCAAAGTCGAAGCATTCCTGCACCGAACCGGGCAGCAAAATGACATGCTGATCATCACCATGGCTTAGGAAGTAAGTTCCAGTCAAGTCGCCTTGGGAAGTGCGCGTGGGCAAGCCGGTGGAAGGTCCGATACGCTGAACGTCCCAGACTACAATCGGCACCTCGGCGAAATAGGCCAGCCCGGAATATTCAGCCATCAGGCTGAGGCCGGGTCCGGAGGTGGAAGTCATGGCGCGCAGTCCCGCCCAGCCTGCGCCGACGGTCATGCCGATGGCAGCCAGTTCGTCTTCCGCCTGCATGACGGCATACGTTTGCTTGCCGTCCTTCTGGCGCAGTTGCGGCAAGAAGACATTGAGCGATTCGGCCAGGGTGGAGGCTGGGGTGATGGGATACCAGGCGGCGAACTGCACGCCACCGTAAGCCGAGCCGATGGCTGCGGCGGTGTTGCCGTCGGCCATGATCAGGCCGGAAGTTTTGTCCAGCCGTTCCACAAAATAAAGGTCGGACTTGGTCAGGTTTTGCATCGCCCAGTCCGCAGCAGCCTGGATGACGCCGAAGTTGGAATTGATCGGGCCTTCCTTGCTCTTAAAATGGAAAGACAGCGCTTGCTTGATGGCTTCCATGTCAATGCCAAGCGTGTGCGCCAGGATGCCCACATAGACCATGTTGGCGATGTAGTCGCGCAGGCTGGCTGACACATCTGCGGCGCGCGCCAGGGCTTTGACCGGCATCGGGTAGATGGAGATGTCTTTGCGTCCGATGGACAGTTTGATGTCGTCGGCGTAGAAAAAGGCTCCGCCGGGCTGGACGGAAGCCAAGTCCTGTGCGAACGACGCCGGGTTGAGCGTGACGACGATTTCCGCTTCGTCGCGCCGGGCCGTGAATCCGTCCTTGCTGATGCGGATGGTGTACCAGGTGGGCTGTCCCTGGATGTTGGACGGGAACAGGTTCTTACCCGAGACTGGGATGCCCATCTTGAACAGGGCGCGCAGCAGGGTCACATTGGCGGTCTGCGAACCAGAGCCGTTGACGGTGGCGATGGTAATGCTGAAATTATTGAGGATTTTTTCTGGCATGCGTACTCCTAAAATTGGATGCAAAATCAGACAAAAAGAGGCTAAATGATGATAAATCAATCAATAAAGCAGGTCAAGGTTTTTCACCAAACTGCTGGCACGAAAAGCCCCTTCTGTTTCGACGAAGGGGCTGATACGCGCTCTTTATGCTTACGCGGCGGCTTGTCTGGGGCGTTTGAACCAGGTCTGCCACTCTTTCTTTTCCCACAGAACAAGGATGGGCGCTGCGATGAAAATGGAAGAGTAAGTGCCGCTCAACAGACCGACAAGCAGGATGACAGCAAATTCCTGCAAGGTGACCCCACCCATGAGCGCCAGCGCCAGAAGGAGGAATTCCACGGTCATCAACTGGGTATTGATCGAACGTTGCAGCGTCTGGACGATCGAGTGGTTGACGAGCGTCTCGAAATCCAGGCGTCGCAGGATGTTGGCGTTTTCGCGGATGCGGTCGAAGACGACGATCTTGTCCTGCACCGAGAAGCCGATGACGGTCAGCAGGGCGGTCAGGAAGAGGGCATCCATCTCCCATCCAAAGAATACCGCGCCGAGGGCGGTGATGCTGAAAACGACCGCCACATCGTGGACCATGGCAATGATGGCGCAGACGCCGTAGCGGAATGCGTGCGCCATACCGCGGAATACGATCGTAATGTATATGACCACCGCCAGGGCAGCAAAACCGACCGCGATGGCAGCCCGCGAAGTGACTTGCTTGCCAATGGACGGCCCGACACTGTCCAGCCGCAACACTTCTACGCTGGTGGAGAACTCGATCTCCAGGGCGGTCAGGATCTGGTCGCGTAGGTCGTTATCAACGTACGAGGAACGGATCAGGAGGGACCCAGCATCAGTTGTCTGCACTTGGGCGTCTCCAACACCCAGAGCCTCGTATACTGCAATGATCTCTTCTGAAGGCGGATTTTCCACTCCCAGGCGCACCTCGAGCAAACTGCCGCCGGTGAAGTCAATCGAGAGAGGTAATTCCTGTTTCACTGCCTGGCCGACGAGGAGCGCCAATCCTGGCAGGATGATGAGCAGGGAAAGGGCAAAGAAAAGGTAACGTCCTTTGATGATGTTCATTTCATCCTCTTAGATGCCGAACCATCTTTCCAGGTTGGCCGGCTTGAAGCGTTCGATGACCAGCGTCAGCAAGGTGCGGGTGACGAACAAGGCAGTGAAGAGGCTGATGGCGACGCCCAGGAAGAGGGTCAACGAGAAACCCTTGACGATGGTCGCGCCAAACGTAGAGCCGAACCAGAACAGGATGGCGGAGGTGATAATGGTTGCAATATTTGAATCGCGGATGGATGACCAGGCGCGCTTCCAGCCTTTTTCGAGGGCGTTGGACAGGGTCATGCCGGCGCGGAGTTCTTCCTTGATGCGCTCGAAGATGAGAATATTGGCATCCAGCGCTGCGCCGGTGCTGAGCAGGAACCCGGCGATGCCCGGCAGGGTCAGCGTGAAGTGGAAATACTTGAAGATGGCGAAGGCAACCGCGGCGTAGATGAAAATCGAAATATCGGCCACGAACCCGGGCAGGCGGTAATAGATTGCCATAAAGAGGACGACCACGATCATACCCATCAATCCGGCTACCAGGCTTTTTTGGAGCGAGTCTTCGCCCAGGGTGGGACCGATGTAGCGCGTATCCACCACTTTCAGCGGCACGGGCAGCGAACCATACCGCAATTGAATAGCAAGGGCATTGGCGCTTTCGGTGGTGAAATTGCCTTCGATCTGACCGCTTCCACTGGTGATGGGTTCGCCGATCCGTGGAGCGGAGATAATCTGCTTGTCGAGTGCAATCCCCAGGATTTGACCGGAATGACTGGTCGTGTATGCGGAGAAAATACGCGCTCCTTCTGTCGTCAGTGTGAATGTAACCACCGGCTCACCGGTGAGTGGATGCGAATCCACGCCGACCGATTCCAGGTCTGCGCCAGTCATGATTGTATGGTAGGCTGTTTCCATTCCGGAAGGAGGTGTGTCGCCGGTGTATGTTTCGATGATTGTACCATCCGGCAGTTCGGTGGTTCCGAGTTCGACGAATTCGAGCACACCACTTTGCTGGATTATGGCCAAGATCGAGGCGGCGTCTTCTTCGTTCAAGCCGGGAAATTCGCCCACGATACGGGTCTCACCGGCCACCTGGACTACATTCTCCGATATTCCCAAGGCGTTGGTTCGATTCTCGATGATGGCGCGGGCTACGTCCATTTGCTCGGCGGTTATCGTCGCGCCAGGGTCGAGAACCGCCTCCAGGATCACTTGCAGGCCGCCGCGCAGGTCGAGGCCGAGGCGGGTGGAAACATTGCGTTCATAGAGTGTGTTTCCATTGATAGGATTGGCAATGCGAAGGGTATCGTTGACATCCACCCAGACTGCCAGGACGACGATGAACAGGATGATGATCAGGCGTGTTGTGAGATTTCTCATGCAGGGAACTCCAATCACAAAAATGCCCGCCAGGGACTGGCGGCGGGGGGATTATACTACCGTTTGAAATTACACGGGAAGGGATAGTTCAAAATTCGAGGAACCCAAGCACTTTATGCAAGACTTCTGAAATGTCAAGCATGTCTGTGTCCAGAAAGAAATCCGCATGTTCGCGCGCGTGCTGCAACCGCTTCTGCTGTTCCTCCCATTCCGTCTCTGTCCAAGACATGTTCCTCCGGTGTGCGCCGACTGAATGGGAGGCTTGCAGAAAAATCAGCACGTCCGGGTTGGTCATTTGTTTCCACATGGTCTGGACGTAAGAATGTTCCTGGACGACGGCGCGGGCGTTGTACCCGTGCAGTTTCAATCCGTTTGCCAGGGTGGATTTCCCCGCGCCGCATGGGCCAACGATACCGATGAGCCGTTCTTTATTGGTTGTCATGAACGATGGCGTTCAATCGCTCCGGCGCGCCCAGGGTAGCCAGCGTATCGCCCGCCTGGATGGTTTGCGAGGCCGGGGGATGCAGATCCTGTTCGCTGTCATGTTTCAGCAGGACAACACTTACATCATAAGCCTGTTCGATCTCCCCAACAGTCATCCCGGCGAGCGTGGATTTCGAATCAACCCTAAGACGTGCCAGACTGAGAGATTCACCCTCGACCGAAATCGGATTGGTGATATCGGCCCCCGCGGCGGCTGCGGCGAAAGCCGGGGCAGCCATGGCGGTGGCGCTCAGGGCAATGAACCCAAACTGCTTTTGCAGAGAGTCGGCAAAGTCATCATCGAAGATGCGTACCACTACTTGGATCTTTGGGTTTAGGCTGCGGGCTTTGACGGCAACTTTGAGATTCAGCGCGTCGTTCTGGGTACACAGCACAATCGTACGCGCCCGTTCGACCCCAGCTGCCTCGAGAGCGGGAGGACGGGTGGCGTCATCTTGAATGATCGGGATGCCCCTCTTCTGTACCGAGGTGAACAGGTCCGCGGAGGGATTGAGTTCGATGACCACGACGGATTCGTCCATAGCGTGTAGTTTTTCCACGACACGATAGCCCAGGTGTCCCAGCCCGACCAGGATGGTGTGATTGGTGAAAGTGGATGCAACAGCCATTTCCCATTCCTTGCTGCGCGCCCGGCGGTTGAAGAGCAGGATGCCAAAGTCAGCCAGCCCTTGCGCCAGCGTGCCAACGCCGATAAGCGGCATGATGAAGAAAAAGATTTGGAGGAAAGGATGGTGAGGAAATTCGCCAGACGGCTGGAGGAACGCCATCGTCAATACAAGGTAAACGGCCGAAACCAGTCCATCCACCGGCTCATTGACTTGGGCGGCGATGATGTAGTACATCGCCCCCGCGCCAACCAGCGCGGCCGTAAAGACAAACAACGGGAGGCGGAATTCACGCAGAAGAATGAGCGTATCCCGCCAGGAGGCTTTCCAGCGCCGGGCGCGATCCTGCATTTCACTCCCTTGCCTGGATGGGCAGCCGGATGGTCATACGGCGCACATCGTCCCCGAGACGCTTGAGAACTTTTAGCACCACCACGCTGATGTCATCGCTGGGGCGATTCTCGTCCAGCCGGACGGCTTCAGCAAGCAGGGTGTCGGCGATCTCCTGCGGGGATGGTTCCTGGTCTTCGAGCATGGCTTTGAGCGAGGTGCAAACATCCATCGGACGGCCAACGCGTTCCCCGGCGTGAACCAGGCCGTCTGTGTAGATGACGATAACCAAGCCAGGCTCGATCGGGACCTCGCTGATGACCGGGCGCACGCTCAGCGATACGCCGATTGGCGTTGAAGGTGTGGCGATGCAATCCACCCGCTCGCCGCGGGCGATGAAAAATGGTGCCGGGT